>JAHZHV010000258.1:9261-9486 GCA_019420085.1 Christensenella sp. | reverse complement strand
TGCCCGACCAACTGGGGCAAGACGCCGCAGCAGGCGCTTGCGTGGGTTGATGAGGCGATGATTCCCTACTATCCGCTGGGCGTGTACAAGGATCGCTCCGCCGCACAGGAATAAGAAGGGGGCAAAAGATATATGGGCACCACACAGATTCTCATCGCAGGCTTTGGCGGACAGGGCGTCCTGTTTGCCGGCAAATTCCTTGCCTATAAGGGCCTTCTGGAAAAC
>JAHZHV010000258.1:0-9251 GCA_019420085.1 Christensenella sp. | reverse complement strand
GACAGGAGCGTAAGGGAGGCGGGAGAAGAATGACAGAACGAATCCTCATTGCAGGCTTTGGAGGACAGGGGGTTCTGTTTGCGGGCAAGTTTCTGACCGTCATGGGGATGCTGCAGGGAAAGCAGGTCAGCTGGCTGCCGTCCTACGGTCCTGAAATGCGCGGTGGCACGGCAAACTGCAGCGTTATTTTGAGCGACGAGCCCGTCGGCTCTCCGATCGTCAATGAGCCGGACTGCCTCATTGTGATGAACCTGCCGTCTCTTGAGAAGTACAAAAACGCCGTAAAAAGCGGGGGTACGATTATTCTGGATTCCTCGCTGATCGACGAAACCGTCGAACGCGACGATGTGACGGTTTATCGTGTGCCCGCCACGAAGATGGCTGGCGACGCAGGTTTTTCCACGCTTGGCAAGTTCCTAAAGGCGATGGACGAGGTTGGTCTGGATAATGTCTCTGACATTCTGGCCAAGGTTGTGCCGCCGCGCAAGCAGAATCTTATCGATGTCAACCTGCGCGCGATTGAAGCAGGATACCATTTTGACGATTAAAGAGAAAAAGGAGAAAAAACGTCATGCTGGATATTCGCATTACCAAGACGCAGAACCCGAAGCAAAAACCTGCAAAGGGCGAGAAGCTGGGATTCGGTCATATCTTTACGGATCATATGTTTGTCATGAACTACACCGAGGGCAAGGGCTGGCACGATCCGCGTATTGAGCCGTTCCACAATCTTTCGCTGTCGCCGGCGGCGATGGTGTTTCACTACGGGCAGGAGATGTTTGAAGGGCTCAAGGCCTATCGCGACGAGAACGACAACGTCTATCTGTTCCGTCCCGACATGAATGCCAAACGCACGAACAATACCAACGACCGTCTGTGCATTCCCCGCATTCCGGAGGAAGACTTCGTGCAGGCGGTGGAAGAACTGGTGCGCGTGGAACGCGACTGGATTCCCACCGATGATGGAACCTCTTTGTATATCCGTCCGTTTATCATTGCAACGGATGAATTCCTTGGCGTTGCGCCGTCCAAGACGTATCTTTTCATGATCATCGTTTCGCCCAGCGGTGCGTATTACGAAAGCGGTCTTGCGCCCGTCGGCATCTGGATTGAGGATGAATATGTTCGCGCCGTGCGCGGCGGCATGGGCTTTGCCAAGACCGGCGGCAACTATGCCGCAAGCCTCATTGCACAGGTTAAGGCACACGATGGCGGCTATTCGCAGGTGTTGTGGCTTGACGGTGTGGAGCGCAAGTACATCGAGGAAGTCGGCGCAATGAACATCTGCTTCAAGATCGACGGCAAGGTCGTCACCCCTGCGCTCAACGGCTCCATTTTGCCTGGTGTAACGCGTGATTCCGTCATCCAGATGTGCCGCCATTGGGGGTATGAGGTACAGGAGCGCAAGGTCAGTGTGGATGAACTTGTCGAAGCAGCCAAGAGCGGTGCATTGGAAGAGGTATTCGGTACGGGTACCGCGGCGGTCATCTCTCCCGTGGGCAAGCTGCGCTACAAGGACGACGTCATGGTGATCGGTGATGGCGGCATCGGTGAGCTGACGCAGAAATTGTATGATACACTTACCGGCATTCAGTGGGGCCGTCTGGAGGATCCGCTTGGCTGGCGCGTGAAGCTGTAAGAAAAGATGGACAAAAAATCCCGTATCAGCACATATGCGTGTGCTGATACGGGATTTTCGATATGCCCAAAGCCATAAACTGCGGAAGTTATGCTGTTTGTCTTGCAGCGTGCTTGCCGGCTGCGGCTGCATGCTCAGACGACGTGCCAGTGCTTGTCGACATGATTGAGAATTTCACAGCCATCCTGCGTGACGATGACCAGATCCTCAATGCGAACGCCGAATTCGTCAGGCAGATAGACGCCCGGTTCAATGGAGAACGTATTGCCGACTTCCAGCACGTCCTCATTTGTGGCGCTGACGTCGCCTGCCTCATGACAGTCCGTGCCGATAAAATGTCCAAGCCGGTGTGTAAAATACGGGCCATATCCGCCCTTTGCAATGTAATCGCGTGCTGCGGCGTCCAGATCGCAGAAGCGTACGCCCGGCCGGATCATCGAAAGCGCAAGTTCGTTTGCTTCGCGTACCAGATCGTGAATGGCGGCGTGTTTCTCCTTTGGCGCGCCGCAGAAAAATGTACGGGTCATGTCGGAACAGTATCCGTCCAGTTTGCATCCCATGTCTATCACAATGCAGTCACCCGCGGCAAGCGGCGTATCGTCTGCGATATGGTGCGGGTCAGCGGCATGCCCGCCAAAGCTGACGATAGCGGGAAAGGAAAAGGACTGTGCACCGTGACGTGCATATTCGGATGCAATAAACTGTGCCACCTGTTTTTCCGTCACGCCTTCATGCAGAAAGGCCTCTACCGCGAGCATGACTTCGTCGTTCACGCGGGAGGCGCGGCGCATTTTTTCACATTCATCCGCATCTTTGCGGGCGCGAACACGGTCAATGCAGCGGCTGGAAACGCGACAGCGAAGCTGCGGCAGACGCTCCATAAGCCCAAGGACGAAGCGAGCGGGCCAGTCTTTATCCACGCCAAGGACCTGCTCGGGCATGATGTTTTGTGCCACGATGCCGATGCAGTCATCCGTATCGTCCATCCAGACCTGCCGTATCGGTGTGTCCCCGACGGTAAACATGCGGTTTAAAAACAGGCAGTGTGCACCGTCGGTGCGGATAAGCAGCGCAAAAAGCCGCTCCATCGGCTCAATGTAGATGCCGGTCAAATAACGAATGCTTGACGGATCGCTGACAATTATTTGGGAAAAACCCGCCTGGCGCATTTCCTGGCAGACGCGGTCAAGACGTGTTTGCTCCATAAGTGTGTTCACCTCAATTTGCAAGATAGTGGAATTTAACTGTTATTGTAGCGCATTGCAGCGCAAAAGGAAAGGGCTGGTCAATTTGGCTGATCATTGACACAAAAAGCGTTTCTTGGTACACTCAGCAAGAGTCTTTATATTTTTTTAAGGGGGATGAATTTTGTGAGTTACATGCTGGTTGTCGGCGCCTATTTGCTGGCGCTGATTGTGTACGGGTTTATCATCAGCCGCGCCAAAGTCAAAAATTCTGAAGACTTTGTCGTTGCGGGACGCCGGCTGCCGATGATCATTCTGGTCGGTACGCTGCTTGCCACCTGGTGCGGCGGCGGCATTACCGGCAGCGCGAGCGTCATCTATGACTACGGCCCGTGGGTCGGCGTGCTGCACTTCCTTGGCGCGCCGATCGGTATTATCCTTTTATACTTTATAGCGGGCAAGGTGCGTCAGAGTGAAAAGCTGACGGTGCCGGAAATCTTCCAGGCGCGCTATGGAACCACGGCGCGCGTGCTGTCGGCCGTATGCATCATGCTGGCGTATGTCGGCATCGTTGCGACGCAGGTCAAGGCGGCGGGCAATATCGTGTCGCTGACGACCGGCATGGACCTGAATACCGCAACGTTTATTGCCACGGCGTTCATTATCTTGTTGACGGTAACGGGCGGCATGGTGACGGTTGCTTATTCCGACGCCATCGGCGCGCTGGTCATGGTCGGCGGTTTCCTGCTGGCAGTTCCGTTCCTGCTCTCACAGGCGGGCGGCTGGGAAGCCATGGTTGAGGCGCTTCCGGCTGTCAAGAAGGGACTGGGCGGTCTGACGGGGTATCAGATTGCCGGTTACATGGTGCCCACGATTGCCCTTATGCTGGGCGATCAGAACATGATGCAGCGCTTTGCTTCGGCAAAGGATTCCAAAGAGGCCAAGCAGTCGAATATCGGCATGTTTATTGCCGAGGTTGTCGTCTGCGCGCTGATTATTCTGCTTTCCACGATCGGCATTGTGCTTCTGCCCGAGCTGGAAGTGACCTCCAACGTCATCTTCTCTCTGGCGATCGGCTTCCTGCCGTTTATCTTTGGCGCACTGGTGTTGGCGGCGTGCGTGTCGTTTATCGTCACGACCGGCGACAGCTTCCTGCTGTCCACGGCGACGAATCTGACCTATGATGTGTGGGGCAAGTTCTTCAAAAAGGATGCGACCGACAAGCAGAAAATGACATTCCTGCGTGTCACGGTTGTCGTGCTGGGCATCCTGTCTGCGGCCTGCGCGCTGTACTTCCCCTCGATCATCACGCTGCAGCTGACGGCATACGGCATGTACGGCGCGGCAATTACGCCGGCGTTCCTGTTTGCGCTGTTCTCCAAGCGCGTGACCAAGGCGGGCGGCATCGCGGGTATTGTGGTCGGCGCGGTTGTGACCGTCGTGTGGAATATCGTGCTTGCCAAGCCCATGGGTATTGAAAGCGCGCTGCTTGCGGTGCCCGCGTCGGTGATCGCCATTGTTCTGGTCTCCATTGTGACACGCAACCGGGACGATGCGCACGATATCGACAAGCTTTACGTCAAGTAAGAAGGATTACGGCTTTTGTCGGGCGGCGGATGCGGCAGGTCTGCTTTCCGCCGCCTGTTTTGCATGAATAAGCGTTTTATAATGATGAAAGAGGTGCTACGATGGAAGATCCCAGACTGCGGAAATTTGCTTCGTTTTTAATCAATCACGCCGTCTACTTAAAACCCGGCGAAAAAATTCTCATTGAGATGCACGGTCACGAGAGCGGCTTTTTGAAGATGCTTGTGCAGGAGGCCTACAAAGCGGGCGGCAGGCCGTTTGTGCATATGTTCGACTATGAGGTGGAAGCGGCGCTGTTCGGCGGCGCGGATGACGCGCATTGCGCGGAGATTGCGGCCTATGAGCTTGCGCGGATGAAGGACATGGACGCCTATATCGACGTGCGCGCTTCGGAGAATATCAACCAGTGGAATGCGTTGAGCGATACGCAGCTTGGCGTGTATCGCCGCAACTACTGGGGCCCGATTCATCTTTCCCAGCGCTGCAATCACACCAAATGGTCCGTGCTGCGTTATCCCAATCACGCCATGGCGCAGCTTGCGGGGATGAGCACGGAGGAGTTTGAGGACTTTTATCTGAACGCATGCCTGGTGGACTATGAAAAGATGGGTCGCGCCATGCGCGCATTGACGGATCTGATGGATCGGACCGATAAGGTGCATATTACGGGACCCGGTACGGATATTACCTTCTCGATCAAAGGCATTGCTTCCGTTGCCATGTGCGGCAACATGAACATTCCGGACGGGGAGGTTTATACCGCGCCCGTGCGCGATTCGGTCAACGGTACGATTACCTATAACTGCCCGTCGCCCAACGACGGCTTCATGTACCGCGACGTGCGCCTGACCTTTGAAAACGGCCGGATTGTCGACGGGTCGTCCAACGACACCGCGCGCATGATGCAGGTATTCGATATCGACGAGGGCGCGCGCTATATCGGTGAATTTGCCATCGGCGTCAACCCCTATATCACAAAGCCGTTCGGCGATATTCTCTTTGACGAGAAGATGGCCGGCAGCTTCCATTTAACGCCGGGAAACTGCTACGATGCTTCTGAAAACGGCAATCACAGCGCGGTGCACTGGGATCTGATCTGCCAGCAGACCCCTGAATTCGGCGGTGGTGAGATTTATTTTGACGATGTACTGATCCGCAAAGACGGCATGTTTGTTCTGGATGAATTGAAGTGTCTGAATCCGGAAAATCTGAAATGACAAACGCTGCATGCAAAGCGCTGCATTCTCTTGGGAATGCGGCGCTTTTTGCTGTGTTTACACTGGTGTGCTGCGCGTACAGAGGGTATAATGGGGACAAGCTGTATAAAAAGGAGGAATGCCTGTGTGATGTGACTGGCCTGTCATTGATACGCCGCGCCTGCGTCTTCGCCCATTTGCGCAGCGGGATATGGATGCGGTATTTCGCATATTTTCCGACCTGCAGGTCAATACCTATCTTCCGTGGCCGGCGGTGAAGTCGTATGTACAGGCGCAAGCGTTTTATGATACGCACTACGCGGCGTATGAAACACAAAAACGACAGGGCTGCAGATATGCCGTGTGCCTGAGACAGGATGACGTGCCGATTGGATACGTGCATCTGTCGGAGCCGCCGGGATGCGATCTTGGCTACGGCCTTTTACCCCGGTTTTGGCATAGGGGGATTATGACGGAGGCGTGCACGGCCGTGCTTGCACAGGCGCAGCAGGAAGGATACACATATGTCACGGCGACGCATGATGTCAATAATCCCGCCAGCGGTGCCGTGATGCGGCGCTTGGGAATGCAGTACTGCTATTCATACTGGGAGAATTGGCAGCCGAAAAACATTTGGGTATTATTTCGGATGTATCAATATAATTTTGTGCCCGGTGATTGCAGTGTGTATCGTGCTTATTGGGAACATGCCGGTGCGCGTGTTGTAGAACGGCAGGCAGAACAATTGTCCTGCGCACAGGGAAAGGGAGAATTTATATGAAACTTCTTGCAGTGATTGACATGCAAAATGATTTTATTGACGGTGCGCTTGGCAATGCGCAGACGGCGGCGGTTGTTGAACCGGTGCGCAAGCGGATTGCGCAGTGCCGCGCTGAGGGCTGGCGCGTTGTCTTTACGCGCGACACGCATGATGAGGACTATCTTGATACGCAGGAGGGAAAGAAACTTCCCGTGCCGCACTGTCTTGTGGGAACGCAGGGCTGGCAGATTTGTGACGGATTGGCGATCGACGGCGATACCGTATTGGATAAACCTGCGTTTGGCAGTATGCAGCTTGCTGCGTTTGCGCAAAAGATGCAGCCGCAGCAGATTGAACTGATCGGCGTCTGTACGGACATCTGCGTGATTTCCAATGCGCTGATACTGAAGGCCGTATTGCCGCAGACGCCAATTGCAGTGCGCGCGCACTGCTGTGCAGGCGTGTCTGTGCAAAGCCATGAAAATGCGCTGGAGGCCATGCGCATGTGTCAGATTGATATTGTGTAAAGCGTACAGGAGGTTAAATAGGACATGGCCCGATTGCAGTTCCCGGAAGGGTTTGAACTCGGCGCGGCGGCTTCGGCCACCCAGATTGAAGGCGTACAAAGCGACAACACCTGGCGTGACTGGCATGCGCGCGGTAAAATACGCGATGGCAGTGACCCCTGCACGATTGTGGATCATGCGGCGTGTTACCGGCAGGATGCGCAGCTGATGCACGATATGGGCATTCGGCACTATCGCATGGGCGTGGAATGGGCGCGCATTCAGCCGCGTGAGGATTTTTTTGATGAGGCGGCGCTTCGTGCATATCAGGATGAAATTGTGTATTTAAAAGGTCTGGGCATTCGCCCGCTTGTGACGCTGCATCATTTTACAAATCCCATGTGGTTTGAAGCGCAGGGCGGTTTTGAAAATCCGGCCTGTGTGTCGGTGTTTTGCCGCTATGTGGAGCATGTCGTACGGGCATTTGGCGCGATGGTTGAGGAATACATCACGATCAACGAACCCAACGTTTATGCACTCAACGGTTATTTGACGGGAGACTGGCCGCCGGGCCGGCGGAGCCTGGCAAAGACGCTGCGGGTACTGAATCATCTGTGTGCCTGTCATATTGCGGCGTATGAGACGATTCATCGTGTGCGCACGCAGATGAAACTGGAAAACACGCGTGTATCCTTTGCACATCACATGAGTCACTTTTGTCCGCTGAACCCGAAAAACCCGCTGCATCGGGCAAGTGCGCGTCTGATGCGGACATGGTTTCAGACATCCCTTACGCGCGCATTTACCACGGGAAAGCATGCGTTCCCATTTCGCGGCGCCAAAAAAGAAGGCATGTACTGTGATTTTCATGCACTGAATTACTATGCGCAAAACTGTGTGGGGACGCTTCGGCGTGCGGCGCGCAGGCATGCGCCCGTCAACGATCTTGGATGGCTGATCGATCCTGAGGGGATCGCTGCCTGTGCACGGGAGATGCTGCAGGTGGCGGACCTGCCTTTGTATGTGACGGAAAACGGCGCCTGTGACGCGCAGGATGCGTATCGGGCGCGCTATATCTACGAGCATCTGTGCGCACTACTGCAGGATGGAACACTGCCTGTCAAACGCTATTATTACTGGTGCTTTGCGGATAATTTTGAATGGCTCGAGGGCGTTTCGGCACGTTTTGGACTGGTGCATATGGACTATGAGACAAAGAAGCGCACAATGAAGCAAAGCGGACAGTTTTATTCGGATATGATCCGCAAGCGCGGCGTGGATGCGCAGATGGCGGCGTATGCAAAGGCGCAGGTTTATCCAACAAACGGAGGCGCGGTATGATACCTTCGCAAATGACGGCGGAACAACTGCAGGAGGAACTTGAATGGAGCAAGGCGCAAAATGCGCAGCTGTACGAAGAATTTTGTGCGCTGCGTACGCGCATGACGCAGGCGGCGCAGATGTGCACCGCGCTTGAAAAAGAGCGGGACGCGTTAAAGCTGGAAAATGAGGACTTGCGCCGAACGCTGCTTGCATGTCGCCAAAAAGACGCGCTTGGACTGCTGCGCTGGAAAAAGGAAACAATCAAAAATGAGCAGATGGTGCTGGTTACAGGGTGTGATGCATCCTGCAGCGGCGTCTGCATCCCGGAGCAAATTGACAATTGCGTGGTGCTTGGCGTTGAACAGGAGGCATTTTGCGGTTGCGCAAAGCTTGCATGGGTCCGGCTGCCGCAGGGCATGCGTGCGATTGCAGCGCGTGCGTTTGCGGATTGTCCGGCGCTTGAACATGTCTATTTACCGCAGAGTATCGTCTGGATCAGTCCCGATGCGTTCTGCGGCGCAGGGCAGGTGACGCTGTACTGTGCGGAAAACTCGCCTGCGGCGGCATTTGCGCGGGAAAACGGCATTGCAGCGCGATCGCACGCGGATTATAAGATGCTGTGAACGGCTGCGACGGCATTTATTGAGAAGAACAGACGATGTGTTGATGGTTTGATACGGTTTTTTTATCATGATGCGGCGTACAAGCTGTTCTTGATTGCAAGGAGGCGAAAAGGTGACCCAGTATACCATCGGTGTGGATTTTGGCACGCTTTCAGCACGCGCTGTGCTGGTCGATGTGCGAACGGGAGAAGTTGCGGCCAGTGCGCAGCATGCCTATGCGCACGGCGTGATGGACGAAACGCTGCCTTCGGGCCGTACACTGCCGCATGAATGGGCGCTGCAGGATGCCGGCGATTATCTGGAGGCATTGGAAAAGACGGTCTCGGCGCTTGTTGACGCAACAGGTATCGCGCCGCAGCAGGTGATTGGCATTGGCACGGATTTTACCGCATGTACGCTTGTGCCCGCATGCGCGGACGGCACGCCGCTGCAT
>JAHZHV010000257.1 GCA_019420085.1 Christensenella sp. | reverse complement strand
ATTTATGCGGACGTTATGGGAAGCGATCACTGTCCCATTGCGCTGGAAGTTTCACTTTGATATGGTTTGGAAAGGAAGAATGCAATGAAGCATGCTCGCTTTGTGCTTTTGATTGTACTGGCTGTCTGTCTGATCTTGTTGGTTGATTTCTCCGTGACGCTGCTGAGCTGCTGGATGACGCCGTATGCCCTGACCGGTCCTGTTTCCGCGCTGGTGTGCCGCGATGGCAATTCGATGGCTTTGTTTGCTGCGTTTGCGATTACGGGCGTTTTGACGCTTGCCGTAGCCATTGCAAACATTGTTCTTTGCTGCATTGATTTATATCGAAACAAATAAAAAAGGATGCGGCGGTATCATCCTGCCGCATCCTGAGGGGTGATGAGACGATCAGCATTGCGGATCGTCTTTTTTTCTTCCGTGATTATACAGCCTGCGACGGTCCAGCGACCAGACCGGCTGGGAGAAATTGCCCGGCGCAATATCGGAAAGTTCCTGGAACATATTGAAAAGCCGCGCGTCGAGCATGTCGATTTGACTGAGTACTTCCGCTTCAGGGAACATGGGCAGTTTTGCCGCGCCGTATTCGGGTTCGCCGTGATGAGAAATCAGCATATGCTGTATAAGCATGGATTTTTCCGGATCAATTTCAAGTTCCGACGCTGCCTCCGCTACCCATTGCGCACCCATAACGAGATGTCCAAGCAGCTGGCCGGCAGGCGTATATGCCGAAGCAAGGCCGCTTTGAGCCAGTTCCATTTCACGTGTCTTGGCGATGTCATGCAAAATGGCGCCGCAAAGCAGCAGGTCACGGTCGAGTGCGGGATAAATCTCGCAGATACGCTGCGCCAGCTGCGTCAGCGTGCAGGTATGGTATAACAGTCCGC
This sequence comes from Christensenella sp., assembly GCA_019420085.1. GTDB lineage: Bacteria > Bacillota > Clostridia > Christensenellales > Maliibacteriaceae > RGIG9107. The sequence goes on along the minus strand of JAHZHV010000257.1, from coordinate 8,434 downwards.
CGCGCTGGGCATGATGCAGTTTTAAAGCTGCCGGATAACGCAGCAGCATTTCCCTGTGCTTGGAAAGCAGATGACAGGTCAGTGCCTTCAGATCCGCATCGGAAAAGTCCTGCGCAAGATCAAACAATTCTTCAAACATGGCGGCAGAATCGGCAGGCGCGCTTGGGACAAGCGATTCCATCGGCACGTTATCTTCTGCGGTTGCCTTTCGGATCTGGTCGACGGTCAGCTGCTCGGCGCCCTGCCATTGGCTGATGCGGCCGCGCACCTTAATGATGTCTCCCATACGATAGGTTCCATGCACGTCGGCCTTATAATCCCAAAGTTTGGCGCGAATTTCACCGCCGTTGTCACCTAGAGACATATCAAGATAAGGGGAACCTGCGCTGCTTTTTTTGGTTTCAATACTGCGAATGACGCAAAAGCCTTCCGTGCGCGCGTTTTGCGCATGCTGTGATAACCCAATGCGGCCCATATGAAGAATTCTCCTTTATCGAAACAAGATGCAATACTGTCATTATACAGCATTTGAAAATGGAAACAAGTCCCGCAGACTGCAAAGTCATTGACAAGCTGCACGGTTCATGCTACCGTGAACTTTGTGCGGTTGCGTGCTGCGCATCGACGCAAGACACAAAAAAACAGGAGAAAGTAGCCATGTATAAGCTTTGTGTGTTTGATTTGGATGGAACGCTTGTTGATACGATTGCTGATATTGCCTATGCGGCCAATTATGCATTGACGCAGATGGGATATCCTACCTGTCCAACGGATTCTTATCGGCAGAAGATCGGCAATGGCATGCGAATGATCTGCAAGCGCGCCATGCCGCACCAGGAAAGTGAGAATGAAGAGAAATTGGATGAAATGGTAGCGCGGTATAACGAGTATTACTGTGCACATTGCTGTGATCGCAGCATGCCGTACAAAGGCATCGTGGAACTTGTAGCGCGGCTGAAGGAAGCGGGCATATTGTGCGCGGTGATCTCCAACAAACCGCATCCGCAGACGCAGATTGTTTTGCAGACGCTTTTTGAAAAGGGAGATTTTGTTTACGTAGAAGGTCAGAGTGCGCGTTTCCCCAAAAAGCCGGACCCGACGGTTTTGCAGGATTGCATGCGTAAGCTTGAGTGTGCGCCGGAGCAGACGATTTATGTGGGGGATTCCAACGTAGATGTGGTTTTTGCACACAATGCAGGCGTTGCATGCGTCGGCGCTTCATGGGGATTCCGTGGACGGGAAGAATTGGAACAGGCCGGTGCTGATTTTATTGCGAATGTTGCGGATGATATCTATCAGTTTGTAATACAGGCTTAAGTGTTACGAAAGACTGCCGTATCGGATAGTATGCGGCAGCTTTTTTCTTTTTTCTGGAATAACGGCATTTTTTGCATTGCGTTGCATAAGGATAAAGATTATAATGAACAATGTGCAGATGTAAAAAAAGCACAAATATTTTGGGAGGTAATTGGTTATGTTTTGTCCCAACTGCGGCAATCAACTCAGTGATGATGCGAAGTTCTGTGCAAGCTGCGGCGCGCAGATTACTGCTGCTGGTGCACAGGATGCGCAGAATGCAGCGCCGGCACAGGATGCGCAGAATGCAGCGCCGGCACAGGATGCGTATCAGAATGTATCGGCGCAGAATAATGCGTATCAGTATGGTATGCCGCCTGTGCGTGCAATCGGATTTGGAGAGGCGATTAAGAACTTTTTTACCAATTATGCGAACTTTTCCGGTCGTGCCACGCGCAGCGAGTTCTGGTTTGCGTACCTGTTTAACTTTTTGGTTGGAATCGTAGCTGTGTTCATTCCTTTTATCGGCTGGATGTATCCAATTGCCACGTTTGTGCCGAACCTTGCGATTGCATGGCGTCGTCTGCACGACATTGGCAAAAGCGGCGCATGGTTCTTTATGATCCTGATTCCGTTTGCCGGTCCCATTATTTTGCTGGTGCAGTATTGCAAGGACAGCGATGCGGACAATCAGTATGGCCCGCGCATTATCTGACGTTTCATGAAAAAAGGTGTCGCTCTGTTACACAGCGCGACACCTTTTTGTATTTACTTGGCATCGGTTTTGCTGCGTCTGCCGTCCAGGCGGCGCAGCGATTCCGTCATCGCGACCAGGCAGCATAAAAACAGCAATAACAGCAGTGTAAATGCAAGTGGTGTAACACGCTCGACAAACAATCCCATTACCGGCGGTGCGATGGTGTTTCCGGTATAGGCAAGGGCCATTTGAAGCCCAATCATTGCCTGCGAGGCGTCAGCACCGACACGCTGAGGCGTATCGTGAATCAGGCACGGGAATACCGGCGCGCAGCCGATGCCCAATACTGTCAATGCGGCCCCGCAGACGACTGCATTGGTGCCCAAGAAAAGCAGGAGGATTGCCGCCGCCGCCAAACACTCGCCGATTCGGATCAATTGTACGCCGCGCAGGCGGGATGCAAGGAAACCGCAGATCAGCCGGCCAGCGGTAATGCCAAGGAAAAACAACGAGACAAGAGAAGCGGCGCGATCGGCCTGTATGCCTTTTTCAAGTACCAGATAGGTCGCACCCCAAAGTCCGGTGGAAAGCTCCAAAGAACAATAGAAAAAGAATGCGGCAAGCGCGGCTTTGGCGCCGGGCAGATGGATCAGCTGCGAAATCCGGTATGGACGCGTGTTTTGCGCGGGCTGATTTTCAGCGGTTGCCTTTTGCTTCCATAGCGAAAGAGAGACAAAAAGCAGTATCGTCAGGCCGCATTGCAGAAGACTGACGATGCGGTATCCGCCCTGCCAGCCGGTCTGTCCGGTCAGACAGGCGCCCATAATATAGGGGCCAAGCGCTGCACCAACGCCCCAAAAACAGTGCAGCCAGCTCATGTGTCGCGCGTGATAGTGCAGCGCAACAAAGTTATTCAGCGCCGCGTCGATACTGCCGGCCCCAAGGCCATAGGGCAGCGCCCACAGGCACAGCATCCAAAACTGTGTCGCGGCAGAGAATCCAAACATAGCAGCTGCCGTCATGCCGACGCTTACAGCTGTGACAAGTCCTGCGCCAAATCGACGCACAATCCGATCGCTGAGCAAACTTGATAAGACGGTACAGATTGTGATGAGAATTGAAATGATGCCTGCGGCAGAAAGGGAAACGCCCAGTACAGTATACATACTTGGCCATGCAGCGCCTAAAAGAGAGTCGGGAAGCCCCAGACTGATGAAGGAAAGGTAGATGACAACCAGAAGCAGATGAATCATGAATAAATTCCTTTCAAAGGGTGTGTAATTCCATTTCAGTATAACGTGCTTGTGACATGACGGCAATGCTTTGAAGCAATTGCATGGCAAACGCATGTTTTGCGATTCATCTGCGTATCCTCATAAAAACAGAACATCTGTGAAAGTATGAGGTGCAGATTATGAAAGAAAAGATACGTCATGGATTGACATTATTGGCTTTTATCGCAGTTACGGAAGGCGTGGGACTTCTCGCGGCACTGTTAAGCGGCGATTCCGCTGCACGGTATGCCGAGCTGCAGCGGCCGCCGCTTTCACCGCCCGGTGCCGTATTTGGTATTGCATGGACAATTTTATATGCGTTGATGGCAATTGCGGCATATTTGGTATTTAAATCAGATGCGCCCCGCCAGCAGGTTCGTGAAGCATTGACATGGTATGCCGCCCAGTTGTTTGTGAACGCCTTGTGGCCCATTGTCTATTTCCGTTTTGGCGCCTTGTGGGCTGCCGTCGTCGTATTGGTCGTGCTGATCGCATTGGTGGTCGGTACAATGCGTCGATTTTATCATATCAATCCTGCAGCCGGATGGCTGCTTGTCCCCTATCTTTTGTGGCTGCTTTTTGCAACCTATTTGAATATTGGAACAGCGCTGCTGAATTAGAATATGTCAGACAGGGCCGTCCGCAGGTTGTGCTGCGGGCGGCTGTTTTGCCTGCGTGCAGACATGGTCAATAAAACGCTGTGCCAGCGTACTGCAATATACATGCGCATCAAAGAGAATGTCAACGCGGGAACGAAGCATTGTGCTGTTGACGCGGTAGCGATGCAGTGAAACAGAGGTATCATGCGCCGATAATGCGGAAGCGGGGACAAGGGCACAGCCTGCGCCGCGCGCAGCCAGCGCTGCGCAGGTGCGCGCATCGTCGCAGACAAATCGGATTTTCGCACTGCATCCAAGCGCGGCAAATGCTTCCGTGACGATGGGTTCCCAACGACGGTATACAATGAGAGGCTGCGTACAGAGCATGGGTACGGTTACGGAATCTGCATTCTGTGCACCGTCAAAAGGTTGTGTTGTCACGGCATAGGTATCCTGCCATGTCAGCGGTATAGCTTTTAGTTCAGGCGCCGTATAGGGCGTGCGTACAATGGCAAGTTCTACACCGCGTTGGCGTACGGCATCAATCAAGCGGTATGTATTGGCCTCCGTGATGCGCATGTGACAGGCCGAAAATGTCTGCTGAAAGGATGCCGCCCAGTCGGCAAAATCTCCGTTTGCAACAGAGGAGATCACACCTACATGCAGTGTTCCCGCTTCGCCGTTTCGATAATCCTGTACGGCGCGCATGGTTGCCTCGCACTGGCCAAGCAGCGCGATGGCGCGTTCATAGAGAATGCGCCCTGCCGGTGTGACGCGGACGCTGCGTGTGCCGCGCTGCAAAAGCGGACACCCCATTTCCTCCTCCAGAAGGCGGATTTGTGCGCTCAGCGGCGGCTGGGACAGGTGCAGCGTACGTGCTGCCGCTGAAATGCTGCCTGCGTCCACGACGGCGACAAAGTATTCCAGACGTTTCAATACCATAAGCACATCATCCTTTATATCTATATGAATATCATATAGGTAACACATTTTTTATGTATTTGCAATATGGGAAAAAGCGCGTTATGCTGATGATGCAGGTAAACAGGACCTGTAAACGCAGAACCCGGAGGCATGGATTGAATGCGCAAACTTTTGATTTATCTGAAGCCTTACGCAAAGGAAAGCATTTTGGGGCCGCTTTTTAAGCTAATAGAGGCGGCGCTTGAATTATGTGTGCCGTTTGTTATGGCAGCGATGATTGATCGCGGCGTGCAAAACGCAGATTCCCCGTACATTTTGCGTATGGGCATATTGCTTGTTGGACTGGCTGCGGTGGGGCTTATCTGCTCCGTTACGGCGCAGTGGTTTGCAGCGCGTGCGGCGGTCGGCTTTGCTGCGGATGTGCGGCATGCGCTGTTTGAACGCGTTGGACAGCTGTCCTATTCCCAGCTGGACCGGCAGGGAAGTGCGACGCTGATTACGCGCCTGACCAGCGATGTCAACCAGCTGCAAAACGGCGTGAATTTGACACTGCGCTTATTTTTGCGTTCACCCTTTGTCGTCTTTGGCGCAATGGCGGCCGCTTTTTGCATTGACGTGCGCGCGGCACTGGTTTTTGCGGTTGTAATTCCTGTTTTGTGCGCGGTTGTGTTTTGGATTTTGCTTGTCACGCTGCCGCGCTACGGCGCGGTGCAGGAAAAGCTGGACGGCGTTTTGCGCACGGCGCGTGAGAATTTAAGCGGTGTGCGCGTCATCCGTGCGTTTTCACAGGAAGAAAGACAGGCGGCGTCGTTTCGGCGGCAGAACGATGCTTTGGCGGATGCGCAGCTTGAGGTGGGGCGCATTTCCGTTTTGATGAACCCGATGACGTATGTGCTGCTGAACTTCGCGCTGGCGGTTTTGATTTATGTCGGTGCATGGCGCGTGGATACGGGTGCTTTGACGCAGGGGCTGGTCGTTGCGCTGGTTAACTACATGCTGCTGATTTTAACGGAACTGATCAAGATGGCGAATCTGATCGTCACCATGACGCGCGCGGCAGCAAGCGGCAGACGTGTGCAGCAGGTACTTGCGCTGTCGGCGCGGCATACGGGCGGCGATGTCACCCGGGGAAAACAGGATGCGCCGGCAATTTCATTTTCACATGTGTCCATGCGTTATGACGGCGCGGCGCAGGACTGCCTGCATGATTTGAACTTTCAAATTCAACGGGGACAAACCGTCGGCATTATCGGCGCCACAGGCGCGGGCAAATCCACGCTTGTTCAGATGATCGGCGGTTATTATCTGCCGCGGGAGGGCAGTGTGTCGGTGGAAGGCGTGGATGTGCAGGACTGGGATGAACAGGCATTGCGGCACAAAATTGCGCTTGTACCGCAGCGTGCGGCGCTTCTTCGCGGCAGTATCCGCGAAAACCTGTGCATGGGGCAGCCGGATGCGGATGAAGCGGCGCTGCGGGAAGCGCTGGATATGGCGCAGGCGACGGAATTTGTCATGCAGCGGCCGGGCGGACTGGATGCGCAGGTTGAACAGGGCGCGCGCAATCTTTCCGGCGGGCAGCGTCAGCGGCTGACCATTGCACGGGCGCTGGTGCGCCGGGCGCCGATTCTGATTCTGGATGACAGCATGTCGGCGCTTGACTATGCAACGGACGCAGCCCTGCGTCAGGCAATCGCATCAAGCGGCAGGCAGCAGACAGTGGTGCTTGTGTCACAGCGGACGGCTTCGGTTCAGAATGCTGATTTGATTGTTGTACTGGAGGAAGGCAGGATCGCCGGCATGGGAACGCATGAGACGCTGCTGCGCGATTGTCAGGTATATCGTGAGATTTATTTGTCGCAGCATGCGCAGGAGGAAACGGCATGAAAACGAAAAAAACGTTGAAAAATGCGGATACCGTGCGGCGCATTCTGCGCAGTTTAAAGCCGTATCGAGGCAGGATTGCACTTTCTTTAATGACAGCGCTTGTGACCGTTGTGCTGACACTGTATGCGCCCATTTTAAGCGGACGCGCCATTGATGCGATCATCGCACAGGGGAACGTGGATTTTCCATCCGTGATACGGATTTTGCTGGTGTTTTGCATGACGGTTGCCGCGACCGGACTTGTACAGTGGGCAATGAACCGGTTAAATAACGCCATTACCTATCAAACGGTACGCGATCTGCGTTGCGCGGCATTTGAAAAGCTGCAGCAGCTGCCGCTTACATACATGGATTCGCGTCCCGTCGGGCAGATCGTCAGCACGCTCATTGCCGATGCGGAACAGTTCTGCGATGGACTTTTGATGGGATTTACGCAGCTGTTTACCGGTGTTTTGACGATTATCGGAACGCTTGTTTTCATGTTCCGCATTCGGGCGGGCGTTGCGGCCGTGGTTGTACTGATTACGCCGGTATCGCTGTTTGCGGCTTCGTTTATCGCCAAACGGACGTATCGCATGTTTGCGCTGCAGTCGTCTGCACGCGCCGAGCAGACGGCATTGATCGACGAGACGGTGGCGAACGAGAAGATGATACAGGCATTTTCACAGGAAAAACAGATGCTGCGGCGCTTTGATCAAATCAATCAGACGCTGCGGGAACATTCCCTGCGCGCGATTTTCTTTTCGTCCATCACCAATCCGGTTACGCGTTTTGTCAATGCATTGGTCTATGCGGGAGTCGGCATTGCGGGTACGTTGTCGGTGCTCTCCGGCGCGATGAGCGTGGGAAGCCTGTCCGTGTTTTTGAATTACGCCAATCAGTATACAAAGCCGTTTAATGAAATTTCCGGTGTCGTGACCGAGATGCAGAATGCCATTGCATGCGCTGCACGGCTGTTTGCCCTGATTGACGAGACGCCGCAGACGCCTGAGCGGGAAGACGCCTGTGTGCTGGCGGATGTAAAAGGCGCCGTTGACATGCAGCATGTGGATTTTTCCTATCGGACGGATACGACGCTGATCCAGGATCTGAATCTGCACGTAAAGCCGGGAATGCGCGTAGCGATTGTCGGACCTACGGGATGCGGAAAGACGACGCTGATCAATCTTTTGATGCGCTTTTATGACGTAAACGGCGGTAAAATCTGCATCGATGGAACGGATATCCGCGACATCACCCGGCAAAGCCTGCGTGCAAATTACGGCATGGTCCTGCAGGATACCTGGCTGATGACGGATACGGTGGCAAACAATATTGCCATTGCAAATCCCCAGGCGTCCCGCGCACAGATTGAGGCGGCATGCCGCGCCGTGCATGCGGATTCCTTCATTCGCAGGCTGCCGCAGGGATATGATACCGTGATTTCACAGGATAGCGGGAATCTGTCGCAGGGACAGATGCAGCTTTTGTGCATTGCGCGCGTCATGCTGGCGCTGCCGCCGATGCTGATTCTGGACGAGGCAACCAGTTCGATCGATACCAGAACGGAAATCAAAATTCAGCGGGCGTTTGCAAAACTGATGCAGGGACGTACCAGTTTCATTGTGGCACACCGGCTCTCTACCATTGCGGATGCGGACGTTATTCTGGTTATGGAAGCGGGAAAAATCCGGGAACAGGGCACGCATGCGCAGTTGCTCAAACAGGACGGTCTGTATGCACGCCTATACCGCAGCCAGTTCCAGGTGCAGCGAGCGGCA
>JAHZHV010000256.1 GCA_019420085.1 Christensenella sp. | reverse complement strand
GAAGAAACGGCCTCGCACGATGATGCAGCGTGATGCATATGGGGATGTACACGATTCCATGCAATCAGATTCGAGATCGGAGCGACAGCAACAGACGCAATATGTTACATCGCCAGATGTACGTCGAGGGCAGGATGTCTATGCGCCCTATAGCACCGCTTATGAAGATTATGGAATGCGAGAATCTTTTCAGCGGGATGCACGATATGTGCCGCGTGCGGCGTCATATACATTACGGGAACAGGAAAAGCCTTTCATATCGGAACAGGCAGAAGTGCGCGACGAGCAGCGTACTGCCGCACAGGAACCAGGTGCGGATGCACAGCAGTCTTCGGCACGTCCGCGTCATGCGCGCAGACAGGATTATCCGTTGTATGCGCGGGAAAAGGCTGATGTAAATGGTTCTGCTTATTTACAGGTACCGGCGCAGGCAAAACGTCGTATTACGCTGGTGGCAGATGATTTGCCGACATCATTTCTTCGCGGACTGGGCGCAACGGGGTTGTATCGTGAAGGTGACCGCGTAGAATTCTTTTTTAACGGACCACTTGATACACTCATTATTGCGCTTTCACAGGTGCACGTGCGTGACCTTCGGGTGTCGATGGATATTCCTGTACACGAGGAAACATACCGATAAAAGAGCTGTGTTATTCATGCGGAGGGGCGAAGACCCTTCCGCATTTTTTGTTTCTTGAAAAATTGCTTGTCGCGTGATATGACAGATTATGCTATAATTGTCAAGATGAATTGCAGGTTTTTTATATTGGAGGAGCAGGTATGACTTCAGCCAGAAAACAGATTACGGCATTGCTTGTAATGTTTGCTATGGTACATGCATGTAATGCACTGTACATGACTTTCATGCCGCTTTTTTTGGATGATATGGCGTTTGACGCTGCGCAAAGAGGTCTTCTTCTGTCTATTGGACCATTCGTTTCCATGCTGACGCAAACGATGTGGGGTGGTGTTGCGGATCGTGCGGCAAATAAAGTGCGTGTGATGTATGCGTTGTCGATTGGGCTTGTGTTTGCCGCAGGCTTATTTTTGCTGGGGTCAAGCAATATGCTTGATCCTTATTTACCGCCGTTTATGCGTAAGTATCGTGCGACGATTCTGATTACGGTCGCTCTGATGTTGTATGCGTTTTTTCAGAATCCAATGATGCCGTTGATTGATACCATTTCTTTGGAATACATCTATGCAAATCGTCCGTCTGTAACGTATGGTGTGATTCGTACAATGGGAACGGCGTCGTTTGTTGTATTCGCTTATGTGGTTGGACTTGTTGTTGATGCAAGTGCAGCGGGTACGCGTACGATTTTTTATGTTTATTTTGGGGTGCTGATTGTGCTGCTTGCGTCATTGACATTTGTGCCTCCTGTAGCGGGAAGCCAGCTCGGGCGCGGCAAAACGCCGATGCTTGCGTTGTTTCGGGATAAATGGTTCACGGTGATGATTATCGTGGCGTTTATCGTTTCGGTGTCTTATGGATTTAACAGTTCCAATTTTTCCAATTATATGCGCAATGAGCTGGGTGCCAGTGAACGTGTGATTGGAATTAATACGGCGCTTGGTTCTACGCTGGAGATTTTCCTGTTTATCATCATTCACAAAATTACGAAAAAAACCGGTATCATTAATCTGATTTTGTTATGCGTCCTGGCTGCAGCATTGCGTTGGCTTGCAACTGCGTTTGTTACATCAATTCCCATGTTGATTGTGATTCAGTTTTTCACGCAGCCTTTTACGTGGGCCATTCTAATTTATGCCATTGCGGTGTATATTCAAAAAGCGGTGCCGGAACAGCTGCATGCGCGTGGGCAAGCCGTGATGAATATGATTATGTCGTCCGCCGGCAGAATTGTTGGCAGTCTTGCGGGAGGATATTGGCTTGGTGCTTGGGGGAGTGGTTCGGAACCCGCAATTTATCTTTGGATGTCCGTGTTCTGCTTTGCGGCGCTTTTTGGTGCAATTGCGGCATTTACACACTTTGGTTGGCGGATTTATCGGGAACCTGCGGAATTGAAGTTGGATCAGAATACGGTAATTTGAATTGTGTGGGGAGCGTGTATATGCTGATTGCTGTGATAGATGGTCAGGGCGGTGGAATTGGCCGTCAAATTGTGGAGCTGTTGCGTCCGCATGTGGACAAAGAGCGTCATATGATCGTGGCGGTAGGAACCAATGCTGCAGCAACGGCTGCTATGCGGCGGGCTGGTGCGGATGAGAGTGCAACGGGCGCCAATGCTGTGTGCGTCATGGCGCAGAAGGCAGACATTATTACCGGTCCCATTGGTATTTTGCTGGCAGATTCCATGATGGGGGAGCTGTCGGCGGAAATGGCGGCAGGTGTAGCGCGCAGCAAGGCATATAAAGTAGTT
>JAHZHV010000255.1:4257-6070 GCA_019420085.1 Christensenella sp. | reverse complement strand
ACGCAGCCGGGTGAAATGACGGCGATCATGGGCACGTCGACCTGTCTGATGCTGATGCAGGAGCACTTTTATCCGGTGCGCGGCGTCTGCGGCATTGTGCGCGACGGCATTTTACCCGGATTTTACGGCTATGAGGCGGGGCAAAGCTGCGTAGGCGATCACTTTGCGTGGTTGACGGAACATTTTGCAGACCAGGAAGATGTGCGTCGTGCACGCGATGCGGGACAGGATATGCATGCGTATTGGAGTGCGCGCGCCGCACGTCTTCGACCCGGACAAAGCGGCCTGCTGGCGCTGGATTGGTGGAACGGCAACCGTTCCGTGCTGGCAGATACCGGGCTTTCCGGCTTGCTGATCGGTATGACGCTGCGCACGCGTGCGTATGAGATCTATCGCGCGCTGATTGAGGCAACGGCCTTTGGTGCGCGGCGCATTTGCGATGAATTTGCAAAAAGTGATGTGCCGGTGCACCGGTTCGTTGCAAGCGGCGGCATTGCGGTGAAAAATCCGTTTCTGATGCAGATTTATGCCGATGTATTGAATATACCGGTATCCGTCATCGAAAGCAGCGAGGCACCGGCCCTTGGCGCTGCAATTTTTGCTGCAGTTGCTGCGGGCGAAGATGCAGGCGGCTGGGATACCGTGCAAAAGGCAGCTTCGGCCATGCACAGCCCGATCGCGGCACAATATAAGCCGGATGCACAAAACGTGCAGGCGTATGCCAGATTATACGGGCATTACTGTGCGCTGCATGATTTGTTTGGCTGCGGCGGCAGTGATGTGATGCACGATCTTCGCCGCATGCGAAATGAAACGCTGGCTGCGCAATGCGGTTGCCAGTGGGATGAATCGGCGTTATAATGCTGACGGGAAAATTTGACTTCCAAATTGACTATGATCTTAGAGAAAAGAGTGAGCAGAACCATGACAAAAGTGGACATTTTTTCCGGCTTTCTTGGCGCAGGAAAGACGACGCTGATTAAAAAACTGATTGCCGAGGCGTATGCGGGTGAAAAACTTGTGCTGATCGAAAATGAATTCGGTCAGGTCGGTATTGACGGCGGCTTCATGAAGGATGCGGGAATCGAGGTAACCGAAATGAATCAGGGCTGCATCTGTTGCAGCCTTGTGGGCGACTTTGCCGAAGCGCTGAAAAAGGTGCTGGACACCTATGCGCCGGATCGTATTTTAATCGAGCCGTCCGGCGTCGGTAAACTCAGCGATGTCATTCGCGCCGTACAGGGTGTGCAGAATGCTGCGCTGAAGCTGAACACCTTCACGGCTGTTGTGGACGCCAAAAAGTGCGAAATGTATATGAAGAACTTTGGCGAGTTTTACAACGACCAGGTTGAAAATGCAAGTTGTATCGTGCTTTCCCGTACGCAGAATATGGACGCGCAAAAACTCGATCACTGTGTGTCGCTGCTGCGCGCGCGCAATGCCACGGCTTCCATTGTGACGACGGACTGGAATGCCATCGACGGCAAGCGCATCCTGCAGGCAATGGAACGCACCAATACGCTGCAGGCGGAGCTGTCCCGCCTGGCACAGTGCGTGCAGGAGGAAGAAGCGCGTGCATGCGGGCATCATCACCACGATGACGAGCATGAATGCGGGTGCGGACATCATCACCATGATGACGAACATGAATGCGGCTGCGGCCATCATCACCATGATGACGAACATGAGTGCGGCTGCGGACATCATCACCACCACGATGACGAACATGAATGCGGCTGCGGACATCATCACCACCACGATGACGAACATGAATGCGGCTGCGGCCATCATCACCATGATGACGAACATGAGT
>JAHZHV010000255.1:0-4157 GCA_019420085.1 Christensenella sp. | reverse complement strand
GCGGCTGCGGACATCATCATCACCATCATGGACACGATGCCGATGAAGTGTTTGTTTCCTATGGCGCGGAAACCACGCGCGCTTATACGGCGCAGGAACTGCGCGACGCACTGTCTGCGCTTGCGGACGCGTCACGCTTTGGCATGGTACTGCGTGCCAAGGGCATTGTCGCCGGTCAGGACGGCGCCTGGCTGCATTTTGACTATGTCCCCGGCGAAAGCGATGTGCGCAGCGGCGCTGCCGACATTACGGGCCGCATCTGTGTAATCGGTTCCCAACTGCGTGAAGATGCAATTGCCGAGGTGTTTAACCTGTGAAAAAGCGCCAGAATCCGGAAATTCCCGTTTATTTGTTTATTGGTTTTCTGGATTCGGGCAAGACGCGGTTCATTCAGGAGACGCTTGCCGATCCCCGGTTTAATGCGGGTGAGCGAACGCTTCTTTTGGTCTGCGAGGACGGAGAGGAACAGTACGATCCCAGCGAATTTGCCTACCCGAACGTGTTTTTGCATCGTCTGGAAGATGAACAGGACATTCTGCCCGGGAATCTGGAGAATATTCGCAAGCAGTATGATGCTGAACGTGTTGTTGTAGAATACAATGGCATGTGGATGGTATCGGACTTTTTGATGGCGCTGCCGGAAAACTGGGCGATTTATCAGGCGTTCATGTTTGCCGAGGCGGGCAGCTTTGAAATGTACAATGCCAACATGCGCACGCATGTGTTTGACAAGCTTTCCGCTGCGGAATTTGTTGTGTTCAACCGCTATGACGATTCGATCGACAAGATGACGCTGCACAAAATCGTGCGCGGCGTATCGCGCGGCATTCAGATTGCCTATGAAAAAGCCGATGGTTCCGTGGAGTATGATGAGATTGAGGACCCGCTGCCTTATGACATCAATGCGCCTGTGATTGAGATTCGCGATGAGGATTATGCATTGTTCTACCGCGACCTGGTCGAAGAACAGCAAAAATACGAGGGAAAGACGGTCAGCTTTCGCGGAATCGTGGCGCGCAATGATAAGATGAAAGCAGGAACGTTTGCCATTGGACGGCATGTGATGACTTGCTGCGTGGAGGATATCCGCTATGCGGCAGTCGTTGCAGCCTGGGATCGTGCCGAAGAACTGCAGTCGCGTGACTGGGTAAAGATTCGTGCAAAGATTCAGTTGCGCTTCAGCCGTGTTTATGGCAAAAAAGGACCGGTATTGCAGGTGGAGGAATTGACGCGTACGACGCAGCCGGAAGAACCCGTCGCAACATTCTATTGATTCTATTGAGCCGAAAGAAAAAAGCCGCATCGAAATAACGATGCGGCTTTTTGACGGCTGCAATTGTCTGGCTGCATTTTATGCGCCGCTGTTTCAGGCGGCTTCCACGCGCGCACCGAACGGTGTCAATGCAAGACGCGCAATTTTGAAGAACTGCTTGCCAAATGGAATGCCGATGATGGTGATACACAGCAACGTGCCAATCAGCGTGTTGCCGATCGCCATGGGAATGCCGCTTAAAAGCAGCCAGAAGATGTTCAAAATGGTAGAACCGGCGCCGCCGCCATAGATCACCTGTTTGCCAAACGGCCAGAAGGCAAGCGATGCGAATTTAAAGCATTGGCGGCCCAACGGAATGCCGACGATGGTGATACACCAAAGGCATCCGGCCAGCACCCAGGAAAGGCCGCTGATCAGACCGCCAAAGACGAACCACAGAATATTGCCGAGCGTTTTCAAGATAGGATCCTTTCTGCGCGTTTTTTGCGCTTTTCATGTGGGTATTATACGATATCAGATGCACTTTGTGCAAATTTTGACAACCTGCAAAAAAAGTTTTAAAAGGCTAACAAAAATCTTGCACGAATAGTTAGCATATGATAAAATCAAAAGCGCAGGAGGGATACGATGAAAACGGTATTTGATGTAAACTCCATGACGTGTGCCGCTTGTCAGGCGCATGTGGAAAAAGCGGTGTCAAAACTCGATGGCGTACAGAAAGTGTCCGTAAGCCTGATGCTGGGACGCATGGATGTAACATATGACGAGCACAGGATTGATGCACAGCGCATCTGCAGGGAGATCACTGCACAGGGATATCCGACAAAGATACATGGCCAGGAAACGATGGCGGCAAAGGAAAGTACGGGACAGGAAAAACAGCATGCAGCACTGTACCGGCTGATTGCGACGGCAGCGCTGTCGGTGATTCTGTTTTATATTGCGATGGGGCCCATGCTGGGTCTGCCGCAGCTGCCGTTTTTCCGCGGAGAGGAAAACGTCATGATTCTGGCGCTGACGCAGGCGGTACTGGCGACGGCGGCGGTCAGCATCAACTTCGGGGTATTTAAAAAAGGTTTTGTGCGGTTGTTCCGCGGGCCGTCGATGGAGACGCTGATCTGTCTCGGTGCGGTTGCGTCGATCATCTCCTCGGTGGTTTCTATGTATAGCATGGCGTTCTATCTGGGGCGCGGCGCAGTGTCGCATGCGGCGATGCTGAAGATGGGTTTGTATTTTGAATCCGTGGCCATGATTTTGATGTTCTACGATCTGGGACGCTATTTTGAATCGCGCGCCAGAAGCCGGACGGGCGGCGCAATTGCCAAACTTGTTGCGCTGACGCCGAAAGTTGCGTATGTGCGCCGCGGCGATTCCTTTGAACAGATCGGCGCCGAACAGGTCGCACTGGGCGATGTCTTGCAGCTGAAAAGCGGCATGTCCGTACCCGTGGACGGCGTTATCATCGAGGGCGAGGTACACGTGGATGAGTCCATGCTCACGGGCGAGAGCATGCCGGTATGCCGCGATGCAGGCGGGCATGTGTCCGGCGGCACGCTCGTGGTATCGGGCTATGCGCTGATGCGCGCGGAACGCATCGGTAACGACACGGCGCTGTCGCAGATTATTCGCCTTGTGGAAGAAGCGGCCTCCAGCAAGGCGCCTGTCTCACGGCTGGCAGATCGCGTTTGTGCCGTGTTTGTACCAGCGGTGCTTGGGATTGCACTTGTGACAGCGGTTGCATGGCTGCTGCTTGGTGACGCGGCGCGTGCGTTTTCCTCGGCGGTTGCGGTATTGGTCATTTCCTGCCCCTGCGCGCTGGGGCTTGCCACGCCCACGGCGATTATGGCGGGTACCGGACGCGGCGCGGAGCTGGGCGTGCTGATAAAATCCGCGCCGGCGCTGGAGCGGCTGCACAGTGTGACGACGGTTATTCTGGATAAGACGGGTACGATTACCACGGGAAAAGCCGCATTGACCGATCAGCTGAGCGATGACGGCGTATCCGAGCGGGAGGCGTTGGGCATTTTATCCTCGCTGGAACGGCAAAGCGAGCATCCGCTGGCGCAGGCGATCTGCGCGTATGCCGATGTGCGCGGCGTGCAAAGCCGGACGGTAACGGATTTTTCACAGATTCCGGGCGGCGGGTTGCAGGCACGCGTAGATGGACGGCTTTACCGTGCAGGCAATGCGCGTTTGATGCAGGATGTGGCTGTTTCGCAGGATTTGTCCGATTTTGCATTACAGGCTGCAAAAAACGGCGGTACGCCGGTATATCTGGCGGATGAAACACGCGTACTGGCGGTGTTTATCGTGTCCGATACGCTGAAGGAGGATGCAAAAGAGGCAATCGATCACTTGCATCGGATGCATGTAGCATGTATCATGCTTACGGGCGACAACGAAAACACTGCGCAGGCCATTGGCCGTGCCTGCGGTGTGGATCGCGTCATTGCCGGCGTGTTGCCGGCAGAGAAACAGCGCTATGTTGCGGAATACATGCAAAAAGGCGATGTCGTGGCAATGGTCGGAGACGGGATCAACGACGCGCCCGCGTTGACGCAGGCGGACGTGGGAATTGCCATCGGCGCGGGGACGGACGTTGCTATCGAATCGGCGGACGTCGTTTTGACCGGCAGCGGGCTGCACGGCGTAGCCGATGCGGTGGAGCTTTCCAGACGCACGATGCGCATTATCCGTCAGAATTTATTCTGGGCGCTGATTTACAATGCGATTGGCATCCCGCTGGCAGCAGGCCTGTTTGGCGTATCGCTTCCGCCGATGTTTGCGGCGGCGGCAATGAGCGTGTCGTCCGTGCTGGTGGTAAGCAACGCGCTTCGCCTGCGCTATGCGGTGGGCGGACGCGGCAGGAAGCGCGGCGCGGATG
>JAHZHV010000254.1:23365-46136 GCA_019420085.1 Christensenella sp. | reverse complement strand
CCCGCCGTGACGGGGTTTCTTGCCGGCGTAGGCTTTCTGCTGGTACTGGACAGCCTGATTCCGCATCTGCACTTAAGCGCCGACTGTCCGGAGGGACGCCCTTGTTCGCTTGGCAAATCCATCATGCTCATGTTGGCAGTTACGCTCCACAATCTGCCCGAAGGCATGGCCGTCGGCGTTGTATTTGCCGGCGTACTCTCCGGAAACGGTGCCGTTACCGCAGCGGGTGCATTCGCACTTTCTGCAGGAATTGCCATTCAAAATTTTCCGGAGGGCGCCATTATTTCCATGCCGCTTGTGGGCATGGGGCTTTCCCGCCGGCGCGCCTTTCTCTACGGCTTTGCCTCCGGCATCGTTGAACCAATCGGCGCCATTTTAACCATTCTCTTGACATCGCTTGTCACACCCATCCTGCCGTATATCCTGGCCTTTGCCGCCGGCGCCATGATTTACGTCGTCGTAGAAGACCTTGTCCCGGAATCGCAGGCCGAGCCGCATTCCAATGCCGGCACCATCGGCGCAGCGCTTGGATTTGCACTGATGATGCTGCTTGACGTTGCCCTGGGCTGAAAATACACAAAAAAGGTGCGCAGGCCGTGTCTTTGACCGGTCTGCGCACCTTTTTTCATTGCTCCAGCTGCGTCACCAGTTCCCGCACGCACGCTTCGACATCCTGCGTACCGCAGTCAACCGTCACCTGTGCATACTGCCGGTAAAGCGTCTGCCGCTCCTGGTACAAATCACGCAATGTATAACCCTTTTTCATCACAACACCGCGCGTGGTTATGTTTGTCAGCCGCTTTTCAAGCTGCGCATAGGGCACATCCAAAAACACGATGCACCCGTTTTGCGCAAGATGTTCCATGGCGCGTGCGCTGTAGACGACGCTTCCACCGGTAGCAATCACGCTGCCGGCTGTCTCCAGCGCACATACGATGCGCTCCTCCGTCTGCAAAAAAGCGTCCATTCCCTCACGATCGAGCAGCTGCTGAAGCAACAGCCCCGTTTGCTGCTGAATCAGCAGATCCGTATCAATAAAATCCATGCCAAGCGTTTTGGCAAGCAGCACGCCCAGCGTACTTTTCCCTGCACCGGCCATGCCGATTAAAACGATATTGTCCCGCCGCATTGCTTATGCCTGCCCTTTCCGCTGCAAAATTGCGCGCATCTGCCGTATGACATCCGCAACGGCGCCCTTGCGGGATGGCGCAGCATCGAGGAACCCCATCTGGCGCACACTCTCAAATCCGTTCTCCGGCACGAAAGCATAATCTGCCTCTTCCAGCATCGGTACATCGTTGGGCGCATCACCGACGCAGACCAGTATCTTCCTTCCAAGCTGCCGCGCAAGCCATCTTGAAGCATCGCCCTTTGTCACACCGCGCACCTGCATCTCACAAACCGTCGGCACAGACATGGCATACTCATAGGCCGGATAATGTGCCTGCAAGTATTCCATCAGCGCAACAATCTGTTCATGCGCGCCGGAAAAATGCATTTTGATCCACGGCCCTTCAAACGTATCGATATCACCTTTGATATGATACGGAATATGATCGTAATACGACCGGTCTTCTTTGGGGGCATACACGATGCACATGGCATCGGTACGCTGCGCTTCAATGGCAACGTGCCGGAAACGCTGCATCACGTCCCGCGCCAGATGCATGGCGTTTTCATCCATGGGACGCACCAATACATCCTGCTGCTTTACAGGGTCATAGATATGCGCACCGTTTGCCAGCACCAGCGGTGCATTGGGCACAATCGCACGACCGATGACGTTTTCATAATAAATACGCGTCCTGCCGCTTGCAATCGTAAACAAGCCACCTTCCCGCACAAAGGCTGCAATTGCCTCCAGATTTGCCGGCGCTATGCGGGTCGTCTTTGTAATCTTGCCGTCCATGCCCGGCAATCCGCCCGGCTCGGTGAGCGTATTGTCGTAATCACTGACCAACAAAACGTCGGAAAAAATGCCCATCGTCATACCTCCCTGTTTTTTGCATATCACACGCTTGTTTACATAAAAAAGCCGGCAAAGAGCGCATCAGCTTTCTTCGTCGGCTTTATTCTACCATATAAACGCACTGTTTCACAATGCCGCACACCCCGCGCGCAGCACTTCCACCGCTTCCTTCAGATGATCCCATGTAATGTTCAGCGGCGGCAAAAGCCGGATTTTATCCTTGGCCTTAAGTGCAAGCACGCCATGTTCACGCATGTAGGAAAGCACCTGCGAAGCGTCTCCTTCGCACTTGATGCCCAGCATCAATCCAAGGCCCGTCACACTTTGCACACCTTTTGCACCGTTGAGTTGCGTCTTGACATAGTCCGACTTTTCCGTTACCTGTGCAAGAAGCGCATCGTCAATGCGGCTTAAAATATCAATCGCACCAGCGCATGCAACGGGATTGCCGCCAAAGGTTGATCCATGATCGCCTGCACCCAATGTATCCTGTGCTTTTTCTCCGATCAGGCAGGCTCCAATCGGCAATCCACCGCCAAGCCCCTTTGCCGTCGTAACAACGTCAGGCTGGATATTGAAATGCTCATAGGCATACAGTTTGCCCGTGCGTCCGTTTCCGGTTTGCACTTCGTCGACCATCAGCAGCATGTCAAGCTCCGCCGTAAGGCGCGCCGCGGCCTGTACAAATTCGGCGTCCAGTACATTCACGCCGCCTTCGCCCTGTACCATTTCCATCAAAATCGCGCCGCAGCCGTTTTCCCGCACCATATTTTCCAGCGCCTGCACATCATCCGCAGGCGTATGCAGGAAACCCTGCATCAGCGGCAGGAAATGCTGATGATAGACATCCTGACCGGTTGCAGCCAACGCTGCCAGCGTCCGGCCATGGAAACTGTTTTTCAGCGTTACAATCGGTGCGCCCGTGCGTCCGTGATCTTCAGCATACTTGCGCGCAACCTTAATTGCACATTCGTTGGCTTCCGCACCGGAATTGGCAAAGAACACCTTTTTCATGCCTGTACGCGTACACAGCATCTGCGCAAGCTTTGCGCACGGCGCACTGTAGTAAAGATTGGATACGTGCTGAAAACTGTCAAGCTGCGCAATCACCGCGCGCTTCCAGGACTCGTCTGCCGTACCGAAAATATTGACGGCAATCCCGCTTCCAAGATCAATATAGCGCTTGCCTGTCTCATCGAAAAGCAAGTCTCCTTTTCCGGAAACGATCTGCACAGGGAACCGCGCATACGTGTTCGCCACGTACTGCCGATCAATTTGTTTTACATCCTGCATCGCTTTACTCCTTTACAAACATGGTTCCAAGACCTTCATCCGTCAGCGTCTCGATCAGGATCGCATGCGGCACGCGCCCATCGATGACGAATACCTTCTGCACACCCTGTTCAATCGCCTCAATACAGCCCTGGATTTTGGGAATCATACCGCCGCTGATGATGCCTTCCTCCATCAGCGCAGGCGCCTGTGCCGTAGTAATCTTCTTCAAAAGCGTGGAAGGATCATCCTTATCGCGCAGAATACCCGCAATATCTGTCATTGTAATCAGGCACTCCGCCTGCAGCTGTGCCGCCAGTGCCGCCGCAGCAGTATCCGCGTTGATGTTGTAGGTATTGCCCTGATCATCGCAGCCGATGGAAGATACGACGGGGATATATCCTTTCTCCAGCAGATCCGTTACAGGTTCAATATTAATCTTTTGAATATCCCCCACATAGCCGAGAGCTTCATCCAGCATCGCCGCTTCAATCAGATGACCGTCCGTACCGCAAAGCCCAATCGCGCGGCCGCCCTTGTTTTGCAGCATGTTGACAAGATTTTTATTGATCTTTCCGGCAAGCACCATCTGCACAATCTGCATCGTATCTGCATCGGTCACGCGCAGGCCGTTGCAAAAGACGCTTTCCTTGTTCACGCGTTTGAGCATCTGGCTGATTTCCGGACCGCCGCCGTGCACAAGGACCACTTTGACGCCGACCAGCGAAAGAAGTACAAGGTCGCCCATCACCGCTTCCTGCAGTGCCTCATCAATCATGGCGTTCCCACCGTATTTTACCACAACAATGCGGCCGGTGTACTCCCGAATATAAGGAAGCGCTTCTACCAGAACGGATGCGCGCTGTGCATTGTCAAGATTCATGGCATGTTCTCCTTCTTGATTTTAAATCAGATTTATCATTTAGTGCGGCAGTTTTCTGTAGCCGCCGCTGATGCGTACGTAATCGTAAGACAGATCGCAGCCCCATGCCGTCGCACTGGAAAGCCCCATCTTTAGATCCACCAGAATCTCAATTTCCTTTTCCTTCAAAATGGAAAGTGCCAGATCCTCATCAAAATCCAGCGCCGCACCGTCACGGCAAAGCATTACCTGCCCTGCAGCGGAGCGGAAGCAAAGATCGATCTTATTGACATCCAGCGTAACGCCGCAGTATCCAAGCACGCAAAGTACGCGCCCCCAGTTGGCGTCTTCGCCGAACATGGCTGTCTTGACAAGCGAGGAACAGACAATCGACTTTGCCGCCCGCTGTGCATCCGCCTCGCTCAGCGCACCGGATACCACGCACTCAAGCATCTTTGTCGCGCCCTCACCATCGCCCGCAATCATCCGGCAAAGTGCAACGTTGACTGTATTGAGCGCCTCCATGAATTTGGAAAATGCTTCGCCGTCACAATCGATCACAGCATTCCCCGCCGCGCCGTTGGCCATGACGGCAACCATATCATTGGTGGAGGTATCCCCATCGACGCTCGTCATGTTGAACGTATAACGCACATCATGCGACAGCGCACGCTGCAGCATCTGCGGCGTAATCGCCACATCGCTTGTAATAAACACCAGAATCGTGGCCATGTTCGGATGTACCATCCCGGAGCCCTTGGCAATACCGCCAACGGTACAAATTCTGCCGTCCAGTTCAAACTGCACGGCAATCTGCTTGACCGCAAGATCCGTGGTCAAAATTGCCTCTGCCGCCGCATCACCGTTTTGCGGTGAAAGCCCCTGCGCCAATGCGTCCAGTCCGTTCAAAATGGGCGTCGTATCAAACGTCTTGCCGATGACGCCAGTCGAAGCTACGATCACATCATCCGGATCAATTGCAAGTTTCTGCGCCACGGCCTGACAGACTTCCTCTGCAGCCTCAATCCCATTCGCATTGCAGGTATTGGCATTGCCGCTGTTGCAGATCACGGCGCGTGCCACACCGTTTTTCAAATGACGGCGCGTCACCGAAAGCGGTGCGCCCTTGACGGCGCTTGTGGTATACACCGCCGCAGCCGAAGCCGGCGTATCGCTTACAATCAATGCAAGATCACGCTTGTTGACGTTGCGGCGCATCCCGCAATGAATTCCATTTGCCGAAAATCCCTTTGCGGCGCATACGCCGCCTTCTATTACCTGCATCGTGTTTTTTCCTTTCTGCTTACTCGCCGTCAAGTCCAAGCGCCAGTTCAAGGCACTGTACCGCCGCGCCGGAGGCGCCTTTTCCAAGGTTGTCATACCGTGCCACCAACAGCATGCGCGCCGCGTTCCCATAAACACCGATGTGCATTTCGTCGCTTGCATGCAGCGCGTTTGCACTTAAAAAGCCTTCCTCCTGCTCGTCGCCGCAATAGCGAACACGCCCTGTGCAGTATGTTTTTTCATACAACGCGCGCACCATATCCATGGATATGCCAGGTGCAAGATCCTCGGCGAACAACGCGACCGTTACTTCCATGCCGCTGTAAAAATCCGCTACAATCGGGCAAAATACAGGCGGCGTTGCAAGCCCCGTGATATATGTCATTTCCTTTAAATGCTTATGCTGCTGTGAAATGCCGTACTGCCTCGGCGCATCCAGCAGGCTGTCACGCGCCTGCACTTCATACTGCGCAATCATCTTCTTGCCGCCGCCGCTGTAACCGGTCAGAGAATGGCAGACCAGGCGCGCCGTATCGGCAATAAATCCGTTTTTTATCAGGGGACGCACCAGCGCAATAAAACCGCTTGCATGACATCCGGGAACCGCAATGCGCTTGGCATGGCGGATTGCCTGTTCCTGCGCCGCATCCAGTTCCGGCAGGCCATATACCCAACCCGGTTGCGTACGGTGCGCCGTGGACGCATCCAGTATGATTACATCGGGATTCTCCACCATGGAAACCGCCTCGCGCGCCGCATCGTCCGGCAGGCACAAAATTGCGGCATCGCATTCATTGAGCATTTTCTTTCGGCTGGCGGGATCCTTTCGAAGCGCATCGGGCAGCGTCACCATGCAAAGATCCTTTCGCTTTTCCAGCCGTTTGAAAATTCCGAGCCCCGTGGTGCCGCTTTGTCCGTCGATAAATACCTTCTTCATCTCTGTCTCCCCCGCTTGCGCTTTTTGGTTATTTATGCAGTAGTTATACGCGGTTTCCGCGCTTTTGTCAAGCGTTTTACTGATTATTTTTTCATTCATTTTTGCATATTATTCTTTTGGGTTCAAACTAAATTGCAATCATGCGCCATCAAAAAAACAACATTGCTTTGCATGTATCACATACAAAAAAGGCGCAGGGCTTTCACGCCTGCGCCTTTTTGCTTGTTTGTCTTACTGCAGCTGCGCCAAGGCGCTTTGCGCCTGCGCAATTTTTTCCCGGTACGCACCGTCTGTACGCTGTGCGTCCAATTCCTCCCACAGCCGGATTGCCGCGCGCATTGCATCCGCATTTGCACTGCAGCGACCGTACCCCTGGTAAGAGTCTGCAACCGCATCGGATAGAATCTCGTTATTCGCCGCAAGCGGCGCAAGCAGTTTTACCACATCTTCATAATTGGCGGCCGCCTCTGTCTGATTGCCGGTTTTTTCATTCAGGCGTGCAAGCATCAGTACGCTTTCGCCCAGTGCCGCACGCGCTACCCCGCTGCCGGATGCGCGATATACATCACGGCGGATTTTCAGCGCTTCAACGCACCACCCCATGGCGCGTTCCAGATTCTCGCCCGCTTCCAGCGCCGCAGCCATTTTCGCATAATTGGACGCCGTTTTAGACGCAGTCAAAAGCGCCTGTGCAGAAGGCGCCTGATTCTTTTCGTCCGCTTGCTGCGGCTGTTGAGAATACGCCTGCGTTCCCATATCCTGTTGTTCCGGCCGCGAATCCGAAGGCATCGGATCCTCAGCCTCCGGCGCGGCATCCGCATCCGCATCCATATCCGCATCCGTATCCGCATCCGTATGCGGTATCTGCTGATAAACCGATTCACTGTCATCCGCGTGGATGTGCACCTGTACATCTTGTGCATCCAGTACATCGGTTTCCTGTTCATCCGCTACATCATAGCTATATGGATATGGATCCATATCCTCCGCCGAAAGCGCAGCGTCAACATCATTTTCCGCGTTCCGCACATCCTCCCGTGCAATGATCGCGGCAAAATTGCGTTTCAATCCACTGAACATACGCGCAAAACCATGTTTTCGCGCCGGCTCCTGCACAGCATCAGACGGCTTTTCATCTGCGTCCATCTGCACATCCGCCGGCAAATCAGCATCGTTTTGCGGTTCATCCGTCCAAGTGTCATCCAAGAGGATATCTATATCGTCCTGCTCCGTTTGCACGGCATCCTCTGTCACAGATATTTGTTCCTGCTGCTGATCTTCGGCAAATTCCAAGACGGTCTGTCGTGCCGCATCAAATCCCACCGATTGTGCAGCATCATCCTGCGGTGCTGTTTCTTGCACAATAGGAGTTTCCTCCTCCTGCGCCACAGGATTCTCTGTTTGAAGACGTGCTTGTTCTTCCGCTTCGAGGCGAGCCGCTTCAAGGCGGGCACGTTCCTCTGCCGCAAGGCGTTCCGCTTCAAGACGCGCCGCTTCCTCTGCCGCAAGGCGCTCCGCTTCAAGGCGCGCCGCTTCCTCTGCCGCAAGACGTTCCGCTTCAAGGCGTGCCGCTTCTTCTGCCGCAAGGCGTTCTTCTTCGCGTTTGCGATACAGCGCATCATAAACGTCACTGTAATGCCGGTACAGCGCATATGCCCTGTGCATATCTCCTGCGCGTTCGGCAAGGAACCCGCATTTAAAATACGCAGTCATATCATCAAATTCGACTTGCCGTCCCATTTCCAGCACTGCATCACAAATGTCAACGGCTCGCAAATAGAATTGCTGTGCTGCCTGTTTATCTCCACGTTCAAGCGCTTCATCACCGCACGCAGTATCCTTTTTCAAAAAGCGAACACGCAGCTGATAAAGATTTTCCTGCTGCGGATTCAATTCATCCAAATGCTGTGCATAAGGCTGCGCTGCCTCAAGATCGTCATCCGCCTCATACAGTGCTACAATGTCCCGACACATTGTCTCCAGTGTCTGGCGATTCTGCGCGCTGCCGCCCTGTTTTTCAAAAGCAAGCGCATCCTCCACTGCGCGGGCAATACTCTGACGCACCTGTTTCCCATCAATATGGCAAAGGCGCGCAATCTGTGCCGATGCAGCAGCCAGCAGACCCGCATCCCGATCCTTCCAAAGATCGCACAACTTCTCATAGCACTGACGCGCCTGTTCAATCTGTCCGGCCTCCTCCTGCGTCGAGGCAAGGAAACTGTACACACCGGCAAGCTCCATGGCGCTTTGATGCGACGGCGCAGCATCAAACGCACGCTGGGCCTGAGACAGCGCCTCCGTGGTCCATTTGGCCGCACTGCGCGCATCACGCGGCACACCCTTGCCGAAGCGGTACATAAACGCAAGCTGTTTTTTTGCATCCAGCAAGCCTGCCAATGTCGATGCCATAATCATATCGCAGCCGCGCTTACAATCGCGCGGACCGCCGATTCCTTCCAGCGCGCCAAGCCCCATCAGGTACAGATCCGCAATTGTGGCAGACGCCGAATTCTGTCGGGTCTGTGCCGCCACAACCGCCCGCACCAGTTTTTCATTGACCACAGCACTTGCAAAAAATTCCTGCAATGCCGCCTCATAGCGGGAGGACTTCCGGTCAAGCACCGCCATTCCGCCCAGTGCCGCAGATGCAGCGCGTTTATCGTATTCATCAACGGCAACAGGCAAAATGGGGATCAGCCGCTGCATGGCATCCTTAACCGCCGCTGCACAGGATTTATCCGAAAACGTCGTTGCACAGATAATCAAAACCAATACACAGGCATTTTCATCAAAAAACGTCTCCACACTTGCCCATGGACATGCCCGCCGCACATCCCACGCAACCTCATCTGCCTTTTTTGCCGCCATTTCCGGAAAGGATACGCTGACTACCGGTAAATTGCGGATATACTCTGTATCACGATTCATCGTTTTCCCTCTTCTATTATCGGTCATTCGCCGGGCGGCATTATCCCATAAAAGTGCGCCGTCCGACAGGATTTTATGTGGATCATTTCAATTATACACATCCTTTTTTGCACAGGCAATCGGTTTTTGTGTCTGCAAACATATTTGCGCCATTTTATGGTATAATTGCAAAAGACTACCAGGGGGGCAAGCTTCATGTTTCATGCTGCGTTT
Source organism: Christensenella sp. (assembly GCA_019420085.1). Taxonomy (GTDB): domain Bacteria; phylum Bacillota; class Clostridia; order Christensenellales; family Maliibacteriaceae; genus RGIG9107. Next base: position 36,671 of record JAHZHV010000254.1, on the reverse strand, counting down.
CAAGCGCCCAACGGGCGTATCAGCGCTTTTTACATACTGGATCTGATGCAGAGTGACGTGCTTTTCTTTTCTGCGGATAACATCGTGTTTGAGCCGCCCTTTCATCGCGTTACAGGCATCTGTTTTGACAGTGATGCCGTCATCGCGCATCCGCTTGTAACACAGGATATTACGGCGTTTACACAGGCGGTACGGCAGTGGACGACATTCAGCGAAGAAAACGCGGGCATCTGTGTTGCAGCGGATCAGATCGGTCCGGAAGCACATGCATTATTTGCCGGCGAACCGCTGACCGCGGTATCGCTGATGAATCTTCTATGCCAGAATGTCCTGAAAATCTCCATGCAGGACAGTATCTATATCGTCGCTGCCGATGCACGCGTAAAAGGTGCTGTATCCTCCCTGGGTTCTTTGATCCGGCGTCTGATCCGCACCGCACTGACTTATGACGGCATACAGGCAGAACAAATCAACGTTGTATTCACTTCCTGTGACGGAAATGACGCACAGGCAATTCGCATCCGCCGTCTGATTGTCGCAGCCGCAGCGCCGCTTGACATTGCTTTTGACGCACAGCTGCTCAAGGCACGCGCTTCCATTCTGGACGGTATTTCCACTGAAATCGTACAATCGCATCTTGAGGCACTTGCAAGACGCGGCGTTCTGACACAGGAAGGCGCGCAGCAATACAGAGTTAATTATCATTCGCGTGATGCAGCAATCCTGTTTGCTGAATACGAAGCTGCCCAATCAGCAGCGCAAAACCGTGATACACTGCGCGATTATGCCTGTCAGCAGGCGCAGGCACGATATGAGCGTGTACGCACCGCCGCGCGAAACTGTCAGGCGACGATTCACGATCAGGAGTCACAATTGCATCAGCTTGAAGCACAGATTGACACATTAACACCGCAACTATCCCGCATGCAGAAAAAAGACAGGCGTGCAAACAGCGCCGGCGGTACAACGGTTACGGCACTGCTTTTTATCTTCTGCATCTTTTGCGCCTGTCTTTTTGCCTATCTTATTTTCTGGTCCAATGTGCCGGAAACCTTCGGCAGCATTTCATCGCATCATCTGGGCTGTGCTTTTGGGTTATGTGCCGCAGCGTTATTTCTTGCGGCATTGATACGGATTTTTTCCGCATGGCACATCGTACGCCGCTGTACACAGCTGCGCAATGAACTGGAACAGGTCCAACAGCAGCGCACGCAGATTGCACAGGCATTGCAGACAGCCCAGCGTGAATCCGGCATCTACGCTGCCTACCTTGTTCTGACGCGCGTCATTGCACAGGATATGCAAAACGGCGACTTCCGTGGTCTGGATCTTGCTGAACGTCTGGTTCCGGCAGAGTTATGTGCATTTGCACGCGAACACGCTGCGGCTGTGCGGACACAGATTATCATCGCACTGTCGCATTGCGGTACCTGTACGCAAAACGAACTTGCCTTTCTCTCCGGCGCAGGCCATGAACGCGTGCGCCGCGCACTGTTTGATATGATCGCTGCAGGACAAATTGTACTGTGGCGGGAAAACGGCCGCGAAACGTATTGCCTGCGTCAAAGTCTGCAGCAGGCACAGCAGCCCTCTGCATAAGTCCCGGGCAGCATGACGGCTGCACTTGAACCGTCATGGTCCAAACCTGCGTTTTATCGGTGTATGATGGACCTAAAAAGCGGGTACGATTTTTTACAGGTTTGCATACCGCATAACCGGATCACGAAAGGAACTTTCGCAAAGCTATGCATCAGACAATCTATTATGGCGGAACGATTCTGACCATGCACACACCAAAACCGGAGGAAGCGTTGCTTGTCTGCGATGGAATCGTCACTGCCGTCGGCACCCGGGAACAGCTTTTTGCCGCAGCGCCAAATGCACAGCGTATAAACCTTGATGGGCAGACGCTCATGCCTGCTTTTCTTGATGCGCACTCCCATTTTATTTCTTCGGCAAACGCAATCCTTCAGGCCAATCTTTCAGAGTGTGCCGACTTTGATGAACTCGCCGCACGAATTTCGCGATTTACGCAGTCCGCTGCACCGGGCCAATGGATTACTGCCAGTGGTTATGACCACAATACATTGTCCGAAGGCAGGCATCCCACCCGTGCATTGCTGGATCACGCCGCGCCGGGACATCCCGTCGTTGCCATCCATGCCTCCGGTCATGTCGGCGTATTTAATTCCGCTGCACTTGCGCTTTTTGGCATAGACGCCAATACCCCTGCGCCACAGGGCGGCTCCTTTGGCATCGAAGACGGACAGCTGACCGGCTACATGGAGGAAAACGCCTTTTTGGAGTATCTGCAGCGTGTCCCCATGCCCTCTACAGAAACATTGATGCAGGCATGCATGCGGGCGCAGCAGCAGTACGCCTCCTATGGCATTACGACAATTCAGGACGGCATGGTAATGGAAAAAATCGCACCCCTGCTTGACACGCTTGCGGCGCATAATCGCCTGTTTGTCGATGTTGTAGGATATGCCGACGTAGAAAATGCGCAGAAACTGCACGATCTTCTTTCGCCCTATTGGGACAGGTATCACAATCACTTCAAAATGGGCGGCTATAAAATCTTTCTGGATGGTTCTCCGCAGGGATGTACGGCATGGATGCTTTCGCCATACTGCGGACGCGGTGAATATTGCGGCTATCCGACTCATACGGACGCACAGGTTTTTGATGCGCTGTCCTTTGCCGTAGAAAACGGCCGTCAGATTCTTGCGCACTGCAACGGCGACGCAGCGTGCGAACAGCTTCTGCGCTGCGGTGAACGTATTGCCGCACAGGGAAAAAACCCTGCTGCAATCCGTCCCGTGATCGTACATGCCCAGCTGATTACCCGTGATCAGCTTGCACGCGCCGCACGACTTGGTTTTTTGCCATCTTTTTTCTGTGCGCATGTATATTACTGGGGTGACACGCACATCCAAAATTTCTCCGCGCAACGCGCGTCGGACATCAGTCCGGCCGCTGATGCACTTGCACTTGGTTTACCCTTTACCTTTCATCAGGATGCGCCCGTCATCCCACCAAACATGTTCGAAACCGTTGCCTGCGCCGTACGCCGTCTGACGCGAAAAGGCGTTGTTTTAGGGCCGCATCAGCGCATCCGTGTCTTTGACGCGCTGCGCGCCGTCACCGCCAACGCTGCATACCAGTATTTCGAGCAGCAGCAAAAAGGAATGCTGCTACCCGGCATGCGCGCCGACATGATCCGCGTGGATCGCAATCCTCTGAATTGCCCTGCGGAATCTTTGGCAGACATTCGCGTACTGGAAACCTACAAAGATGGCCAAAGCATTTACCGTGCCTGATTAAAAGCAATATCAAAAAAAGCAGGATCACGCCAAACAGCTGATCCTGCTCCTTTTTTCTTTTTATCAAGTCTCCAGATTTTCAAGAGATGCCATCCAAAGCTGCATACAGGCATCCGACGGCATATTCCAGCCGCCGCGCGGTGACAGGCAAACCGAACCGATCTGTACGCCGTCCGGCTGGCAGCTGCGCTTAAATTGCTGCGTAAAGAAGCGCCGATAAAACATGCGCATGGTCTCAAGAAGCGTCGCACGCGGCACATCCGCAAAGGCAATGCACAACAGTGCATAAATCTTCTCCGGCGCAAAACCGCTGCGCAGCGCATGGTACAGAATAAAGTCATGAATATCGTATTTGCCAATGCGCTCTTCTGTCTTCTGCGCAATATTTCCCTGCGCATCGGGCGGCAGCAATTCGGGACTGATCGGCGTATCCAGCACCTGCTGAAGCACCGCTTCGCATTCCGGGTGCGTCTTGGCATACGTCATAAGTATGTGCGGCATCAGCGTTTTGGGAACACCGGCATTGACGGCATACATACTCATATGATCCCCGTTATACGTGCACCAGCCAAGCGCCAGTTCAGATAGGTCGCCCGTTCCAACAACCAGCGCCCGCATCTGATTTGCCACATCCATGAGAATCTGCGTACGCTCACGCGCCTGCGTATTCTCGTATGTAACATCCCGGACGTTTGCATCGTGCCCGATGTCTTCAAAATGCTGCATACACGCTTTTTCAATGGGAATGACGCGCATCGTAGCGCCAAATTTTTCAATCAGCGTCTTTGCGCTTTGAAGCGTCTGTTCACTGGTACCGAAACCCGGCATGGTAATGGCAAGAATGCCGCTTGGATCAAGATTGCACTGCGCAAATGCCTCTGCGGTCACAATCAATGCCAGCGTGCTGTCCAGTCCGCCTGAAATACCGATAACGGCGTGCTGCATTCCTGTCTTTCGCAAACGGGTTGCAAGTCCCGTAGCCTGCAGCCGAATGACCTCACGGCAGCGCTGCGCCCGCTGCGCAGTATCCTGCGGCACAAAAGGATGCGGATTGCAGCTTTGCGGCAGATAGACACGTCCGCTGCCGGCATATCCAATGCGCCGCAAGCGCATGCCATCGGCCTGTTGGCGGTAAGCGCCCATACGGATCCGTTCATGTGCAATGCGATCCAAATCAAGCAGCGCCGTCAGTACACCAAAGCGATAAATGCTCTCCTGCTGCATTTGTCCATTGTCACAAATCATGCAGTGCCCTGAGAACACCGCATCGCTGCTGCTTTCATCCATTCCTGCGCAGGCATATACATACCCCGTCATGCAGCGCGCTGACTGCACTTTCACAAGGCTGTGCCGATATGCAGTTTTCGTAACCAACTGGCTGTCACAGGCAGGATTGACAATCAAATTCGCACCGCCGCCGCTTAAAGCACAGCTGGGCGGCACGCTGCTCCATAAATCCTCGCCGATTTCCACCCCGGTGCAAAGCGCGCTGCGCTGATCACAGAACAGCAGATCCCTGCCAAAGGGCACCTCCTGACCGGCCAGCCGCACGCTTTGTGCCTGCGTCTGATTCCCCGCTGTAAACCATCGGGTCTGTCCGGTCTCGGCCGACATCACGGTCTTTGGCACAACACCCAAAAAGCGTCCATTCGCCATGGCAACAGCGCAGTCGTATAATCTTCCATCGCATCGAACAGGCGCTCCCACAAAAACAAGTTTCCCATCCATCGCTTCGGTTGCAGCACAAATTGCACCAAGTGCTTCACCGCATGCATCCAGCAGCGTTTGCTGCAGAAAAAGGTCCCCGCATGTAGCGCCGGTGACGCATAATTCAGGGAACACGATAACATCCGCCTGCGTATCGTTTGCAACATCAACAATCTGACGGGCATTTGCGGCCGGATCGCCGATTTGAACGTGCGGTACTGCTGCCGCAACGCGTACATATCCATAATTCTTCATATTCGTTCCTTCTTTCGCGTCCTTGTATCCACAGCGTTCATACTGCCATACGACGGGTTGAGTATAGCACGATGCAGGCAAATCATTCAATCTGTAACACGTAAAAAGGTCAGCGCCAGGCGCGACGTACAATTGACTTTTCCCGTTCATCGGGTACAATGATTCTATCCAGATATATGGATTTTGATACAGCGTTTCGATAAAGGAGGACAACCGATGAACACAATCATTCCCAAAGGCTACGTCTCTGCCTTGGGCATGTATGATACCCAAAAGGGAATTGGCACGCTCAAGCGCCTGTTCGAGGATAATCTTGCGGCAAAATTGCATTTGTCACGTGTCTCTGCACCGCTTTTTGTGGAAGCAGCCACGGGATTGAATGATAATCTGTCCGGGCACGAGCGTCCGGTAAGTTTCACCGTTGCCGCCACCGGTACAGACGCGCAGGTTGTACACTCTCTTGCAAAGTGGAAACGCATGGCATTATACCGCTATGACTTTTATCCCGGAAACGGTTTGTATACAGATATGAATGCCATCCGCCGTGATGAAGAGTCTCTTGATAATCTGCATTCTGTCTATGTCGATCAGTGGGACTGGGAAAAGGTCATCACAGCGCAGCAGCGCAATCTGGATTATCTGAAAGCCACCGTCAGTTCCATCGTGGATGCCGTCGCAGACACCTGTGAAGCCATCAACGCAATCTACCCCGCGCTTGGCACTTCCATCTGCCGCGATATTTCCTTTGTCACCACGCAGGAATTGGAGGATCTGTACCCCGACTGCACGCCGCAGGAACGCGAAGACCGGTATGTGCGCGAGCATCCCACCACCTTTTTAATGCAGATCGGCGGCAAGCTTCGTTCCGGTCAAGTGCACAGCCTGCGTGCACCGGATTATGACGACTGGGATTTAAATGGCGATATTCTGTTCTGGAACCCGCTTTTGCAGCGCAGCTTCGAACTTTCTTCCATGGGAATCCGCGTGGACGCCGAATCTTTGGACCGGCAGCTGCATCTGGCAAATTGTGATGACAGGCGAACGCTTTTATTCCATAAAATGCTGCTTGAAAACAAGCTGCCGCTGACCATCGGCGGTGGTATCGGTCAATCGCGTCTTTGCATGCTGCTGATGGGTAAAGCGCATATCGGCGAGGTGCAATCCTCTGTTTGGGATGAGGAAACGCGCAGCGCCTGTGCAAAAGCCGGCATCACACTTTTGTAAGATATTAGCATCTATCTTTGTGCGCACGCTTGATACGCTGCGCACATTTGTATCTGCCGCCGCATCATTGCCGCATCATCACTTCGGCACAATCGCAGGCCAATTTTGAAAAAAAGAGGACCCTTTTCATGCAGCTGCGTGATTTTTTCAACGATCATCCCCGCGTCGCGCTCGCCTTCTCCGGCGGCGTTGATTCTGCTTATTTGCTTTATGAAGCGCTGCACTGCGGCGCGCATGTACAGCCCTATTTCGTCAAAACGGCTTTTCAGCCGCAGTTTGAGCTGGATGACGCCCACCGGCTGTGCGCTGCGCTCGGCGTGCCGCTGTGCGTTATTCCCGTCGACATTCTTACCTGCACCGCAGTTACGGACAATCCACCGGATCGCTGCTATCACTGCAAGCACATCATCCTCAACGCCATTTTGCAGCGCGCCGCCGCAGACGGCTACAATACGTTGATCGACGGCACGAACGCTTCGGATGACAGCGGCGACCGCCCCGGCATGCGCGCGCTTGCCGAGTGCCGCGTCTTATCGCCGCTTCGCTTGTGCGGCCTTGATAAGGCGCAAATCCGGTGCAACTCGCGCAAAGCGAATCTTTTCACCCATGATAAGCCCGCATATGCCTGCCTTGCAACGCGCATTCCCTGCGGTACGCAGATCACAGCCGACCGACTCCGCCGAGTGGAAAACGCTGAACACGCGCTGCACACGCTCGGCTTTACCGATTTTCGCGTCCGTCTATTTGCCGATGCAGCGCGCCTGCAACTGCCTTCGGGACAATTTTCCATGGCAATTGCACGGCGGCAGGATATCCTGCGCGCGCTGAAACCATATTTTTCAGCCGTGCTTTTGGATCTGGAGGAACGATAAATATGGAACAATCCGACGTGCGCGCCCTGCTACAACGCGTCGCCCAGGGCGATCTTGGCGTAGACGAAGCGCTGCTGCAATTAAAAATGCAGCCGTTTGAAGACCTTGGCTTTGCAAAGGTGGACTACCATCGCGGCCTGCGTCAGGGCGCCTGTGAGGTCATCTACGGCGCCGGGAAGACGCCCGAACAGATTCTGTCCATCGCCCGCACATTGCGTGGGCACGGACAAAAAACCGTTTTGATTACGCGAATGCATCCGGATGCGGCGGCCTTTGTACAGGCCGGCGATCTTCCGCTTTGCTATGACGCGCAAAGCCGCGTTGGCATCATCGGCGCGCTTCCCCAGCCCAGCGGCCTGGGCTCCATCGTTGTCGCCACCGGCGGTACCAGCGATATGCCGGTAGCGCAGGAGGCTGCCCTGACGGCTGAAGCATTGGGCAATCATGTCATCCGACTGTACGACGTCGGCGTCGCGGGATTGCATCGCCTGCTTGCACATCTTGATGAAATCATGCGCGCAAGCGTCATAATTGCCATTGCCGGCATGGAGGGCGCGCTTGCAAGCGTCATCGGAGGGCTTGCGGACTGTCCGGTCATTGCCGTACCCACAAGCGTGGGCTACGGTGCAAATTTCAACGGTCTTTCCGCGCTTTTGTCCATGCTTAACTCCTGTGCAAGCGGCGTCAGCGTCGTCAACATCGACAATGGCTTCGGCGCAGGATATCTTGCATCCATGATCAATCATATGGAGGAAAAAGGATGAAAACGCTGTATCTGGAGTGCTCCATGGGCGCGGCCGGCGATATGCTTACCGCCGCGCTTGCCCAGCTGCTGCCCGATGCCGACGCATTTGCCGCGCGTTTTAACGCACTGGGTCTGCCCGGCGTCCGTCTGAATTTTGAACCATGCGTTCGCTGCGGAATCAGCGGCCTGCATGCAGATGTAACCGTCAACGGTCAACGGGAGCAGAGCCTGGACGTATCGGCGCAGGATGTCCACGCGCATGTACACGACCATGCGCATCCGCATGATCACACGCACGATCATGCGCACGACCACGCACATGCCCATGCGCACCCGCATGCGCACGACCACGTGCACGAGCATGCGCACGATCACGGACATGACCACGGACATGACCATGCGCACGAGCACGCGCATACGCACAGCGGCATGGAACAGATTACGCATCTTCTGTCGCATGTTCCCGTAAAACAAAAGGTCCTTGACGATGCACTTGCCGTTTACCGTCTGATTGCAGAAGCGGAATCCGCCGCGCACAATCAACCGATAGAACAGGTTCATTTTCACGAAGTCGGCACGCTGGACGCCGTGGCAGATGTGCTTGCCGTCTGCATGCTGATTGACATACTGGCACCGGAGCGCATCGTCTGCTCTGCAATTCACGTCGGAAGCGGTCAAGTGCGCTGCGCACACGGCATTCTGCCTGTTCCGGCACCCGCAACGGCGCATATTCTGCGCGGCGTGCCCACATACGGCGGCGCAATTCGTGGCGAGCTTTGCACGCCCACAGGCGCGGCGCTTTTAAAGCACTTCTGCACCGCATTTGGCCCCACGCCGCAGATGCAGGTTGCGCGCATCGGCTACGGAATGGGACAAAAGGAATTTGAACAGGCAAATTGCGTGCGCGCGTTTCTTGGCCAGGTACAGGAATCCGCACAGGCAGCTGCGCTTTTAAGCTGCAACCTGGACGATATGACGGGTGAAGCGCTGGCATACTGCATGCAGCAGCTGCTGGATGCAGGCGCACTTGACGTCTGGACGCAGGACATCCTGATGAAAAAAGGCCGTCCCGCAGTCATGCTCAACTGCCTGTGTGCGCCGGATATGCGCGAAACATTTGCCTCGCTGATCTTCCGGCATACCACGACGCTGGGCATACGGGAAAGCATTCTTCCCCGCTACGTGCTTTCGCGCAGTACGCGAAGCATCGTCACCCCCTACGGCACGGCACAGGTTAAGACCGCACAGGGCTATGGCGTCACGCGCAGCAAAATTGAGTACGATGATCTTGCCCGTATTGCACGCGCAGCCAACGTCTCTTTGGAGCAGGCGCGCCAAATTGTATGGGAGTGCGATTCCCAAAACAAATAAGTACCAAAAGATAAAAACGCGATGCATATTTTCTATGCATCGCGTTTTTGATTGCATGGCATTCAATTTTCAGGCACAGAGGCAAGCTTGCAGACATCCACCCACGTTGCCGAGGGGCAAAGCGTTTCCAGCTGTTGGGGGGTGACCTCCACGGCGCTGTTTGCGCTTCCACAGGCCGGAAACACCGTCTCAAACCGCTTAAGTGATACATCCAGATAGATGCGGACGTCCTCGCGCACACCAAACGGACAGACGCCGCCGACCGCATGTCCGACGCGCGCTTCCACGTCCTGCGCACGCAGCATGCGCGCTTTGCAGCCAAATTCCGCCTTAAATTTATGGTTGTCCACGCGCGCGTCTCCCGCCGCCACAACAAGAATACAGCCGTCTGCATGTTCAAACGACATGGTCTTTGCGATGCGCTGCGGTGCAACCCCAAGCGCCTGGGCAGCCAACTCTACCGTTGCGCTGGATGTATCAAATTCCAGAATTTTTTCATCCATGCCAAAGGGCGCAAGATACGCCCGTACCCGCTCAATCGACATATACTACCATTCCCCCGATTGTTTTTTTGCAAAGATTATTCTGAATAGAAGTACTCATCCAGATCAATGGGCGACTCGTCCGCATTGCGCGCTGCCGTTTTATCTCCAACAAGCGGCGCCAGATAGCGGCAGACATCCTCTACAAAGGAAAATGTCACGGCGTCCACATCGTAAACCGTCACGCCAAAGCGCTTTTCAAGCGCAATCACCAGACGTGCAAAATCCATTTCGTTCATGCCATCCGCACCGCGAAGTGGTGTGCGCTGCGTGATATCGGAAATATCTACGTTCATAATCTCTGCAACAATTGCCGCAATTTTCTCAAACATGTTCGGCCTCCGTTTTTAAAAAGCGCGACGGCATTCCCGCGTACACTACCGTCAGCATATGCAGTGCGCGCGTGCTTGCCACGTATAAAAGGCGCCGTTCATCGGGTCTTGCATAGACTGCGTCGCTGGCATCAAAGATCACCACACCGTCAAACTCCAGGCCCTTGGCCATATAAATCGGCAGTACAAGCGTTCCCGTCAATTCATAATCTTTATCCCTGACTACCAGCTGGGCGTCCATCTGCGCGCCCGCATACACGGCTGCCGCCTGCGCAGCTGTCTTGGTAATAACCGCCACATTCCCGCATCCGGCATCGTAAAGCGCCTGCACCTGCTGCGGCAGTGCAGCCAGCATCTGATCCGCATCGGCATACCTGCACATCGTCACGGGTGCGCCATCGCGATTGAAACTTTCAAGGCCAAAGCGCGCGTCGATAAACTGCGAGGAAAATGCGATGATCTGATTTGTGCAGCGAAAGCTCTTGCGCATCGTAATGCGAAGGCTCTTTTTCCTTGCCAGAATCCGCTCAATCATGTCGTAGACGCTCTCGTCTTCCTCCTTGCCAATGCTCTGGTTGACGTCGCCCAGAACCGTATAGCGGGCACGGGCAAAGAGTGTCTTTAAGATGCGATACTGCATCGGCGCATAATCCTGCGCCTCGTCCACAACGACCTGCTTGACACCACGGTAAAAATCCGCACGGATGAATTGCAGCATGAACCAGGAAAATGCCATGGCGTCGGCATAGGACATGTTCTTAAAGTCGAGATGTTCACGCGAGTAGTCGCACATCTTCTCCAGATCACGAATGTGCTTGCCGCCGCAAAGCGCCGTCAGCAGCGCCGGATCCGTTACCAGGCGGCGATACATCCCCTGATAATCCGGCTGCGTCATGCGCATCAGCTGCCGGCGATTATGCGCCGCTTCACGCAGGGATGCCGCGCGCGCGCGCGCCGCATCTTCCGCCGGTTCATCGGTTTGCCCTGCGTATGCCGCTTCCAGTTCTTCGATACGCGACGACTGTGCGTCGCGCAGTGCGTCCAGCACCATCGCACGCAGACGTTCAAGCCGACTTTGGAAACAGTTGCGATCCTGCTTACGCGTCAAAAGCGCGCGCATATCATCCGCTGCTGCAACAACGCGATCGCCGATTCGAATATCCGCAAGCGGCAGCATCTGCACGCAGCGATCCTTATACCTGCAAATCATCGCGGCAAATCCCGAAGACATCTTAAAGCGCATGTCCCGTCGCATCGCCTCACGCACCACATCATCGCCGTTTGAGAACATCGCCTCAAGGTCCTCATTGCGCGTATGAATACCGCCGCAATATCCCTGCGTGATGCGCCGTGCAATCTGTTCAAACTCCAGCGTCATGCTGTTATGCTCCCCCAGCTCGGGAAGAACACCGCTAATATAACTTTCAAACAGCGTATTGGGAGAAAGAATAACAATATCGCTGGCCTGAAGCCGGTTTTGCAGGCCTTCATACATCAGATACGCCACACGATGCAGCGCAATAGACGTCTTGCCGCTGCCGGCGACGCCCTGGACAATCAAAAGTTCGCTGTCCGCATCGCGGATGACGACATCCTGTTCCTTTTGAATCGTCTCCACAATCGTCTTCATGCGCGAAGATGCGTTTTTCGACAGCATTCTGCGCAGAAACTCATCGGAAATCTGTACATCGGCATCAAAAAAATACTCCAGCTTTCCGTTACGAATCTCATATTGACGCTTTAATGACACGTTTCCGCGCACGGTTCCCATCGGTGCCTCATAGAACACCGGACCTTTTTCAAAGCGATAGAAAATACTGCTGATCGGCGCGCGCCAATCATAAACAAGCGGCGTGCGATCCCCCTCATCGTAGAGCGCATGGCGACCAATGTAGATCTGTTCCGCCTTTGTATCGCCTTCCTCTGTAAAATCCACGCGGGCAAAATATGCCGAATCTGCAAGCGCACGAAGCGCACGAATCCGATCCATGCGTTTGTCTGCAAGCAGTTCCTGCGTGCGTGCAAAACGGCCGATCTGCACGGCCTCAATTAAACGGTCGATACTGGCGCCCATATGCGTGCCATCTTCCCAGGAACTGTATAAATACGTGCGCAGCTCCTGCTGGGCATTGTCATACGCTTGTACTTCCTGCTGCAAGTACGCGGCAATGCGCTGCATCACCCGGGCAAAGTATTGTCTCTCCTGCGCGTCTGCATTCTGCTGCATCGTCTCACCGTCCTTGTCTGTTTCAACGGGGTTCTTTGTATCTGTAAAATTGCCCGTCGAATTATAAAAAATTCGACGGCTGCATCGGATTTCCTTTTTTTCATACAAAATGACACAATACGTTTGTTGTGCATCCGGCAAACGCACTTGAAAAACATATGCAAAGCTGGTATATTATGTTCAATTCAAACGTATATCCGTATCGTTGAGCAGCATTGTGTGTTTTGTGTATCCTGCTTTTTCTCTTCACAATGCAGGCTGTTTTGTTTTTGTATTTTACAGTGTCGCTCACGTATGGAAAACCAGGGAGGATGGCAAATGTGATACCACGGATGTTTCGGCGCTGGGAACAATTAAGCGCACAACAGGTACAGCAAATTGCAGATACGGCCACGGTGCAGACATATACAAACGGATCTTTGAGCAATGGTCCATACATGCCACGCTATGCTGATGAATTGATCGGCAGGCAATTTGATCTGTTTTTTGCGGAAGGACCGAACTGCCAATACCATTTTTCGGATCTTCATACATTAATACTGACACAGCAGGGCCAGCAGACGCGCTGTTATTACATGGGACACAGCATCCGTCCCGGTATTTTCTTTTTTCAACATATGCTCCCCGGATCTGTGCCGCCGCAATGCCGTACACTGATCGTGGATGAAAACACGCAGCTTGTAACGCTTTGTCATGCACAGCTTG
>JAHZHV010000254.1:21124-23355 GCA_019420085.1 Christensenella sp. | reverse complement strand
GAAGTCAGTCATACATTCTTTTTTGGTCGTCTTGGAACGGACGAGGCAGCAATGCCGCTGCATCATTACACAGATGAACTGGTCGGCAAAGCAATCGTATGGACATACCATCACGATGATTTCTACGTCAAACACATCTATTCCAGCGAATATTTCTATACGTATGCCATGCTTACGCCACAGGGCTGCTGGATGGCTTCAAATCCCGCCGATTTTATTAAAATCGCCCCGGATCTGTACGTCTTTAGTTTTCTTGAAGAACGCCAGGGCGGCACACAGGCTGTCTTTTTAATGGATCTTGCCGCCATGCACGATGTTGGCGGTTTCTTTGGCATCAATGCAGATCGCCAACTTGAGTGTTACACCGTCGGCGCGCGCGGGCAGTGGTCACAAGCCCATACGATCTTTGAACAACTTGCAGCACGCGAATGAGTCACGCAAACACATCTTCTTTTGATAATATCTGCTTTACCAATCATTGAAACAGAGGGGTCGCTATGAAACTGATCACATTGGACGGAACACGAATGACTACAATTCAATACGCACATGAAGAACTGGCGCGTGCTCTGCATCTGCCATCTTACTATGGCAGAAATCTGGATGCGCTTTGGAACTTCCTGAGCACGACACAGGAAGAATTGGATATTACACTGATCCACCCCACACAAATGCTCAATGCGCTGGATGCCTATGGTGCCAGCATGCTTCGCGTCTTTTTTGATGCGTCGTCTGAAAATCCGCGTATCAATTTTATGCTGCGCGACGAAGCGGAATCCGCCTGACAACGCGCGCAAAGCGTGTTTTCTGCCTTTGGCGTATGGCAGAAAACACGCTTTTTTCATCCGTATTATTTTTCAATTTCCTACGAAAAACATCGGAAAAGCCCATATACAGCTTCCATTCGTCAAATTGATATATCTTCTTTTTTGACACGGAAATTATCGGCATTTTTCGCGGCAGTCCTTGACAAGAAGTGTCCAGGCCTATACTATTTTATATGGATTGTTTAAACGGAGCTTCAGCTTGGTTCCGTTTCGCAAAATGTTCGGATTTTTCTGCCGGAAGGGGCAAAATCTCCGTCCATCAACAGAAGGGAGCAAACCACAGTGACAGACAACTTTGCAAAGGTCGAAGCGATTGCCGACAAGTTCGACCGGGATCCAGGCAAGCTGATTGCCATTCTTCAGGCTGCACAGGCAGAATTCGGCTTTCTGCCGGAAGCTGAAATGAATCATCTTGCCCATACGCTCGGCATTTCTCCTGCCCGTATTTTTGGCGTAGCAACATTTTATTCGCACTTTACGCTCAATCCCAAGGGCAAATATCTGATCCGCATGTGCGACGGCACCGCATGCCACGTCAAAAAGAGCAGCGACATTATCCACGCACTCTACGAAGAGCTTGGACTGTCCGAGAGTAAAAACACCACCGATGATGGACTTTTCACAATTGAACTTGTTGCCTGCCTTGGCGCATGCGGTCTTGCACCGGTCATGGTCGTCAACGATAAAGTTCATGGTCAGATGACTGTGGATCAGGCTCTGGCGCTTGTGCGCGAACTCAAAGCTGCGGAAGAAGGAGACAACTAATCATGCAGATCAATCTTGAAAGCATTGCCAAAAGCTTTAATGAGCAAATCGCCGCACATAAATACCGCGTCATGATCTGCGCCGGTACCGGCTGCATGGCAAACGGTTCCATGGAAGTCTATGAACAGTTCCTGCGCGTCATCAAGGAAAAGGGACTTTCCGTCTCCGTCCAGCTGGACCGTCAGGAAAGCGACGTTGTCATGTCCTGCAGCGGCTGCCAGGGATTCTGTCAGCGCGGCCCCTTGGTAACAATTTATCCGGAGGGAATTTTCTATACCAAAGTTACGCCCCAGGATGTTGAAGAAATCGTAGAAGAAACGCTCATCGGCGGCAATATCATCGAGCGTCTTTTGGTCACCGATCCTGAAACCAAGGAACATATCAAGCATGTGCATGAGGTTCCTTTCTATACCCGTCAGCATCGCGTGGTGCTGGCCGGCTGCGGTCATATCGACGCACGCGACATCAACGATTACATCGCACAGGGCGGCTATGTACAGGCGCGTCGAGCCGTGTTGGAGATGACGGACGAGCAAATCTGTCAGGAAGTGCTGGACAGCGGACTCAAAGGCCGCGGCGGCGCCGGTTTCCCAACGGGGCTGAAATGGACATTCGCACGCAAAGCGCAGGATGAGAAAA
>JAHZHV010000254.1:20801-21114 GCA_019420085.1 Christensenella sp. | reverse complement strand
TGCAACGGTGACGAGGGCGACCCCGGCGCATTCATGGATCGCTCCGTCATGGAGGGTAATCCGCACGCCGTAATCGAAGGTATGCTCATCGCTGCTATGGCTATCGGCGCAGACGAAGGCCATGTCTATGTGCGTACCGAATACCCGCTTGCCGTAGAACGCGTCAAGTTCGCTGTAGAAGAGGCGCGCCGTCTTGGTATTCTGGGTGATGATGTATTCGGTTCTGGCAAAAAATTCGATATCTTCGTCATGGAGGGTGCAGGTGCATTCGTCTGCGGTGAGGAAACGGCGCTTATGTCCTCGATCGAGGGTA
>JAHZHV010000254.1:0-20791 GCA_019420085.1 Christensenella sp. | reverse complement strand
GCATGCCCAACCCCAAACCCCCGTTCCCGGCCAATCGCGGACTGTTCGGACATTCTACAACCATCAATAACGTCGAAACACTGGCATCCGTGCCCGTTGTTCTGCGCGATGGCAAAGCCTACAGTCAGCTCGGCACGGAAAACGCACGCGGTACCAAAACGTTTGCATTAACCGGCAACGTTGTCAATACAGGTCTGATCGAAGTACCCTTCGGCACGACGCTGCGTACGATCGTCGACGATATCGGCGGCGGCGTTGTGGACGATGACGGCACCGTTCGCCCTTCCGCCTTTAAGGCTGTCCAGATTGGCGGTCCTTCCGGCGGATGCCTGACGCGCGATCACATTGACCTTCCGCTTGACTATGCCGGCGTCGCACAGGTCGGCGCGATCATCGGTTCCGGCGGTCTGGTCGTCATGAACGAACAAACCTGCATGGTGCAGATTGCACGCTTCTTTATGCAGTTTACACAGAACGAATCCTGCGGTAAATGCGTCGTGTGCCGTGAAGGTACCAAGCAGATGCTGGATCTTCTGGACGATATCATTCATGGCCGGGCAGATGAAAACACCATTCCCCTTTTGGAGGAATTGGCTTATGCTGTGCAGGACGGCGCGCTGTGTGGTCTTGGAAAGACAGCACCCAACCCCGTCATTTCTACGCTGCGTTACTTCCGCGATGAATACAATGCGCATGTCTATGAGAAGCGCTGCCCCGCAGGACGCTGCCGCGCGCTCTCCAATTATGTTATCAACCCCGATCTTTGCAAGAGGTGCTCGATGTGCATGCGTAATTGCCCCAACGACGCCATCAGCGGCGATCGTACGCAGGGCTTTACCATTGATCCTGCCAAGTGCATCAAGTGCGGCGCCTGCAAGACGACCTGCAAGTTCGGCGCCATTGAAATTAAGTGAGGGAACCGCATATGGAAAACAACACCATTTTTGTCGATCATATTGAAGTCGCACTGGAAGGCGAGCGAAATCTTCTGGAAGTCATCCGCAAGGTTAACATTGAATTGCCCACCTTCTGCTATCAGCCGGAGCTTTCTGTATACGGTGCATGCCGTATGTGCATCGTCGAGGTCGAGCAAAACGGCCGCAAGGGACTGATGCCTGCCTGCTCCACACCGCCGGTTCCCGGTATGGTCATCACGACCAACACGGCGCAGATTCGAAAGCTGCGCAAGATCACTGTGGAGCTGATGCTGGCAAACCACAATATGGACTGCACAACTTGTTCCCGCGGCGATGACTGCAAACTGCGTCGCGTCGCCAACGAGCTTGGCGTAGAAAAGGTTCGCTATCGCAACATTTCCAAACCGATGCAGATCGATGCAAGTTCCCCTTCCATCGTGCGCGATCCTTCCAAGTGCATTAAATGCGGCAACTGTGTGCGTGTCTGCCGTGAGATTCAGGGCGTCAGCGCACTGGACTTTGCCTATCGCGGCAGCGATACCGTCATCAGCGTCGGCTTTGGCCATGGCCTTGGCGATAGCCGCTGCGTCAACTGCGGCCAGTGCCTGAAGGTCTGCCCCGTCGGCGCACTGGTGCCCAACTTCCAGATCGATCCCGTTTGGGATGCCATCGCAGATTCCAGCAAGTTGACCACGGTATCCATTGCACCTGCGGTACGTGTTGCCGTAGGCGAAGCATTTGGCTTCCAGCCCGGCGAAGTGCTCAACGGAAAAATTGCCACAGCACTGCGTATGCTGGGTTTTGACCACGTCTATGATACCGTCTTTGCAGCGGATGAGACGATTTTGGAGGAAGGCACAGAGTTCCTCAATCGCGTCAAAAACGGCGGTACACTGCCGCAGTTTACTTCCTGCTGCCCGGCATGGGTGAAATTCGTGGAAGAGTTCTATCCGGAATTCATCCCGAACCTTTCTACCTGCAAATCTCCGCAGCAGATGTTTGGATCCACCATTAAAGACGTACTGATGACCCGTCTGAACAAGAACCGTGACGAAATCGTCAACGTCTCCGTCATGCCCTGCACGGCGAAAAAGTATGAAGCACAGCGTCCGGAATTCCGCGTAGAGGATATTCCCGATGTAGATTATGTGATCACCTCCACGGAGCTGATCCGCATGATTCGGCAGGCAGGCATCAATTTTGCAGCGCTTGAACCCAGCGAGTTTGACGCGCCCTTTGGCGAGGGCACCGGCGCAGGCGTTATCTTCGGTGCGTCCGGCGGTGTCATGGAAGCGGCATTGCGCTTTGCCGCCAATACGCTTGGCGTAAAGCCCGACTTTACCATGCTGCGCGGCGACGCCGGCATTCGTACGGGCGAGGTAAGCCTTGGCAACATTAAGCTGCGCGCCGCCGTTGTCAGCGGTCTTGCAAATGCACGCAAACTGCTCGATGACATCAAGTCCGGCGCAGCACAGTACGATATTGTCGAAGTCATGGCCTGCCCCGGCGGCTGCGTCAACGGCGGCGGTCAGCCTCTGCACGAGCATCACTGCAACACGGTACAGCAGCGTGCACAAGGGCTGTTTGAAAACGATACAACCCTTGCACACTCTTCCGAGGAAAACACGCAGCTTCTGGACGTCTATAAGTCTTATATGGGCGAAATCGGCGGTCATAAGGCGCATGAATTGCTGCATACCACTTATGTCGATCGCAGCGGCGACATCTAATTGAGAACTTTGTCAAACATTTGCAGGGGAGTCGTGTGTAAAACCGACTCCCCTGCCATTTTTCAAACCAGGAGAGGATTTGTATTTCATGGACAAAAGGCAGGAAAAGAATAATCCCAAGTGGATAAAACGGCTCAAATTGAAACCAATAAAAACAAAAAAAATCAAATCTACGATCAAAGAGTTTAAAACATTTGCCTTGAAAGGCAATGCCATTGATCTTGCCGTTGGTGTGATTGTCGGCAGCGCTTTTACCAGCATCGTCAATTCACTCGTCAACGATATCTTTCTTCCCATCGTCGGTATTTTCGGTGGTGATGATCTGACAGGCGTCGTTGGCAAAATCCACTTAAATGGCGACAATTACCTGAATCTTGGCAATTTCCTTGGTGCCGTTGTCAACTTCCTTCTGGTCGCGCTATGCGTATTCTTTCTGGTAAAGGTCATTCATTCCATTGAATTGGGCGCCAAGCGTCTTGCCAAAATAGAAGACGAGCCGAAGAAAGAACCGCGTAAATGCCCGTATTGTATCAGTGTGATTGATGATCATGCCACGCGCTGTCCGCATTGCACCAGTATGCTGGAACTAGCGCCCAGCGATGACACGGAAAAGTAAAAAACTTCTTATCAGAAAATAGAAGACGGCGTATCCCCAAAAGGGATACGCCGTCTTATTCTTTTGTTTTTCAAACGTGACGATTTCTCTGCATCAGTACCTCCCGTGCGCAATCCATAAAATCTTCAAGCAAAGCAAAGAACGCATCGGATTTTTCATCGCCCATACGCGCAATAATCTCATCCGCCAATTCCAAGGCTGATTCATATTCTTTTTTAAAGGTGCGCGTTCCAGAAGCAGTCATCTCTACCAATACGGTTCTTCGATCTGCCTGACTGGCTTTGCGCCTGACAAGACCTTTTGCTTCCAATCGATTGACCAGCTGCGTAACCGCGGGCTGTGTTGTGTTGAGTCTCTGACTCAGTTCACAAATCGGCAGCACTTCCTTTTTCAGCTGTCCATCATACGCATTCAATGCACACATCATTGCCATTTCTCCCGGACTAAGCCGATCGCACATGGCATCAGAAACACTCAGTTTTCGAAAATGAAACAGCAATTTAAAGAGGCGCATTGTTCCAAGATGATGTTCCTGAGACATTGTATTCATTCATCCCTTTCCAAATTATTCTTCCGGTACACGCCGACGTTTTAAGAACAGTTCATACAGAACCGGCACAACAAATAATGTCATCAATGTAGCATACAGAAGGCCACCGATGCACACAACTGCCACCGGCTGCATCAGATCCGCGCCATAACCAATTCCAAGTGCCAGAGGCAATAACCCTAAAACGGTGGTCAATACCGTCATCAATACAGGGCGCAAACGCGTTGCACCAGCTTCAACGATTGCATCATGGACACTCTTGCCCTCCAGGCAAAGCTGATTGGCGTAATCCACCAGCACAATTCCATTGTTCACAATGATACCTACCAACATGATAAACCCAATCATTGCAACAATACTCATTTCCATTCCGCAAAGCGCCAGTGCAAACAAACCGCCAGTGAAGGCAAGCGGAATCGTAAACATGACGATGAAAGGCGAAAGCAGCGACTGGAATTGCGCAACCATAATCAGATAAATGATCACGATGCCAAGTCCAAGCATCTTCACCAATTCAACCATGGATTCCATGATCGTTTCATTCTCTCCGGCAAAGACAATCGATACGCCGGAAGGAAGCGACATTTGCTGCACTGCCTGACGTGCAGCATTGGTCACATGCGTAATATTGTACCCATCCGCAAGTGTAGCGCTGACCGATAGATAACGCCGCTGCTGACTGTGCGAAATCGCATCTAAGCTTTGCGTCTGCGTAATCTCCGCAATCTCATCCAGTGCAACCTGTTTTTCTTCACCGTCAAGCCCCGTTACCGTAAAGGTATAATCGCGTACATCCTCTACATGCAGTGTCTGTTCATCCGCAGCATATACCACAACATCCAACTGTGCATCTGTTCCCTCAATACTCGTAGCCACTGCTTCGCTTTTTACGGCAGATGCAATCTGCTGATACACCTGCGCAACCGTCAGGCCATACGCCATAGCCGCATCTTTGTCCACGCTGATGCGCAATTCCGGCGTTGTCGCAGCAATACCATCCGAAACCTCATCGATTCCTTCCACGCCGCGCAATATCTGCGCCAGGTCCTGTGCAGTCTGCTGCAATTGATCCAAATCATTTGCATAGACGTCGATAACCACACCGCTTGCCCCCATGGCAGAAGTATAATTGGTCATCGTCGAAGAACCGGCAGCTTCAACCTCGCAAGGCAAATCCTGTGCCAGCGCTTCAATGCTGTCTTCCAAGCCATAAACCCCAGCATTTGGATCCGTCAGTACGTATAACGTTGCTTTGGAAGGATCCGCTTGCGCGGAAAGGCCGATCACACTTGCCACGCCCGCTGACAAAGTTGCACCAACGGTTTCCACGCCATCCAGCGCGCAAATTCGTTCACTGAGCGTATCGCAAGTTTGCGCTGTATCCTGCAGCAACGCATTTTCATCTTCCATCTGTACGCTGACCATAATCTGCGTGGATGCCATCTGCGGCATGTATGTAAAGCCCTTGGCAAAACCGGCAAACACGCTGCAGACAAGCAGTGCCAGCGCAATTAACAGCACAGCGCCCTTTGCATGCAGCACTCGTTCCAATACCACGACATATCCGTTGCGGCGCTGCTTACGCAAGCGTTTTTGTCGTATGGGTTTGCGCAATAACCATGCCGAAAGCGTAGGAACCAACGTCAGAGAAACAAGAAGGCTTGCGCCAAGAGAGTACGCAATTGTCAGCGCCATATCAGAAAAAATCTGGCGTGTCAATCCCTTTACAAAGACAATGGGCGCAAAGACACAAACTGTGGTTAACGTCGAGGACGTGACCGCCGCCGCCACCTGCACGGCGCCCTTTATCGCAGCATCTTTGGCACTCATTCCCAATGCACGCATGCGATAAATATTCTCAATAATGACGATGGAATTATCTACCAGCATGCCAACTGCGACAGCAAGCCCCGCAAGAGAAATGATATTCAGCGTCACGCCGCTGAAGTACATCAGCGTCACGGCAAATGTCAAACTGATCGGAATACTGAACGCAGTTACAACCGTCGGACGTAAATCACGCAGGAAAAGCAGCAAAATCAGCACCGCCAACACGGCACCCATCCACAGATTATCCAGGACGGAGTCCACGACGATATCAATATAATCTCCCTGATTCATCAGGGTCGTAAAATGCAGGCCTTCATAGTCGTTTTCCAGCTGGGCAAGCTGACGTCGAATATGATTGGCCGAAGTTGTCGTTGCGTAATTGGACTGCTTGGAAAACGTCAGCATAATGCCGTCATTCCCATTGATTTTTGCATATACTTCTTCGGCATTATCCACCGTACGCACTTGTGCTACATCACATAGACGAATCGGCGCAACATCCTGCATTCCCATATCAACCAATACCATCTGGGAAAGCTGTTCCTGATCCAGTTCATCTCCAATTCGCAGCAGATAATCCGTACCCGCTTCATCGGTAACATATCCTGCAGGCATGGAGAAATTCTGCGCTGCCAGAATCATCGACAGATTTTCCCGGCTCAGAATCTGCGTTAAGTCTGCCTTCTGATATGCTGCTTTTTTTGCATCCTGCAGCTGCGTCTGTGCCTGTTCCAACTGTGTACGCGTGCCTTCCAGCTGCATCAGCATCTGCGTCATATCTCCCTGCGCAGAAACGGTCTGCGCAAGTGCGACAGTCAATTGCAGCGTCTGGGAAGACCGGGTACTTTCCAGCTTGGCATACGCTTCCTCCAAACTCAACTGACCGGCAGCAAGCTCCTGCTGGGTCTTTTCCAATTCGGCAAGCTGTACATCCAGCTGGGCAAGACCTTCCTGCAATTGCTGCACGCGCGCTTCCAACTGCTCCGGCGTCATATCCAGTGCGGCAATCTGCGCATCGACCTGTACAAGACCAGCATCTGCCTGTTGTTTCGCAGTCTGCGCAGCGTCATACAATCCTGCTTCATATCCGCCCAATGCATCCAATTGCGTCTTGCACGCAGCCATCTGTGCCTTCAATTGCAAATACTGTGCATCGCCCGCAGCTTCCAGGAATTCTTCCGCCTGCTGCTGCGTTGTAAGTTCCGGATGCACCGCAAGTGTCTGTGCAATCAACGTTTCATAGGAAGCGCAAAGCGCTGTATAAGACTCATACAAATCGATATACTGCTGCGCCTGACTTTTCGTTTGCTCCAGCTGCTGCCGCGTCTGCAAAAGCGCTGCAAGCGGATCAAGCGCCGCCTCAATCTGCGCACGCTGCAAAAGCAGCGCCTGCATGCCTTCATTCAATTCCAGCTGTGCCTGCACGAGCGCCGCCTGTTTTTCATCCAATTGTGCCTGCGCCTGTGTCATAGCAGCAGACAATTGGGCATGTGCCTGTTCCAACTGGGCCTGTGCCTGCGGCAGAGAAGCCCCTGCAGCATTTGCCTGGTCAATACCCTGCTGCACTTTGGAAATACCGTCGGAAAGCTCCTGTTCTCCTTCGGCAAACTGCGCATCAATTGCATCACGAATGCGCTGATTGCATGCATCGATTTTTTCCTGATCCAGCTGAATTTGGATCTGCTGCGTTACAAGCCCCCCTGCAGAGACGCTTGCCACACCTTCAATACCTTCCAGCTGAGGCAGAAGCTGATCCTCAACAAATGTGCTCAGCTGCGTTACGTTCTGCCCTTCCCGATCGACTGCAACAACCGCAACCGGCAGCATATCCGGATTGATTTTTAAAATGGTCGGCGTACCAACCATATTATCCCACGTACTGTCTATCAGGTTAATTTTCTCACGAATGTCACCTGTAACCGTATCCATATTCGTGCTTTGCGCAAACTCCAGCATAAGCAGCGAATAGTTTTCCGCAGACGTAGACGATACGGACGAAATTCCCTCCAGTGTGGCCATCGACTGTTCCAGCGGACGGGTAATCTGTTCCTCTACCGTTTCGGGGCTTGCACCCGGATATGTAGTCAGAACAATCACATATGGCAAATTGATGTTCGGCAAAAGGTCCGTTGTCATCCCGGAAAATGCCACAACGCCCAGAATTATCACCAATACCACTGCAACAAGCACCGTCATCGGCTTTTTCACGCTGAATCGAACCAAATCACGCACCATCCATTTCTTATAATCGTCTTATACATATCAAGGTTACCGCTTATATGCTTTATTGTCAATTTCCTTTTTCATACTATATGCAATCTTAATTAAAAAACCGCATAAACGGTATAACCCGTTTATGCGGCAACAGATGCAAATTTGCAGTCAAACCTTACTTTTCCTGCCAGTTATATGCATCAATCAATGCAGCCTTCAAATCGGCATCCTCAATGGAATCAACATCGACCAGTTCCCATACACCGGGGTGACGCAGTGCCTGATGGACGATATCCTGATCCAGCAGACGCGTGCACTCCGCCATGGTCTTATGCGTATCATTGGAATACTTGCACAGACGATCACGCAGCATATTCTGCACCTGTTTGCGCTCCGGCGGATAGCCCGCAGCCTTCAGTGCGGGATCAAAGAGCTTTTCAAACATGAACGTCAGATTATGCTCGGCAGCCCATCCATACCCCTTGTTCAATGCCAGGGAAATGCAGTTGCCGTCATTAATCTGCGGGAACAGCCACGCGTCAATGGGCTCCAGGCACATCGTGGCGAAAACATTGGGGAAAAACAGTGCAGCATTGATATAACCGGTACCTGTGCCGCAGCCGCCAACCATGAAATCCACCCGTCCAAGGTTCAGCAAAAGACCGGTCAGATAACCATTGGTCAAATAATTCAGAGGGCTGTCATCAGGGCCATGCATACCGATGTTAATAATTTCATGCCCCATACCTTCGGTTGCCTTGCACAGCGCATTGTATACATCCTGGTTGCGATGTGCCGTGCTGATTTCCGTCACAATACCGATTTTCATTGGATAAACGTCCTTTCTATCTGCAAAAATCCGTTTCCCCGCCGTCATCGCGCCGGGGGAAGCTTTCGTATTTATTTTATCAAATGATCCGGGGGTTTTCAAGCACATCCGCGCCTTTTCAAACGCCGTAAGACATAGTACAATGAAGCGGTAGGCATTGCGTTGCATGCATGCCACTTTTATCAGGGAGGATTTGGATTCCTATGAAAGCTTTTATCACTGTGCTTGGTCGCGACAAGCGCGGCATCATTGCCGCCGTCAGTGCAAAACTACTGGAATACGGTGTGAATATTCTGGATATCAATCAAACCATTATGCGAGACAATTTTACCATGATCATGTTTGTTCAGCTGGAGGACTCTTCTGTAACGATTGAAGCGCTCAGTGATGCACTCCAGCAAACTGCGCATGACCTTAACATGGTGATTCGCGTTCAGCGCGAAGATATCTTTGACTCAATGAACCGCATTTGAGGCACTGGGAGGCAACTTGTCATGATTACGCCATCGGAAGTCATGCGTACGCTGGAGATGTTTGATCATCAGCATTTGGATGTACGCACCATTACACTGGGTATCAGCCTGCAGGATTGCGCGCATCCGGACGCCAAAACAGCCGCATCACGTATCTATGATAAAATCACCCGTGTCGCCGCAGATTTACCGCGTGTCAGCCGCGATATTTCCATGGAGTTTGGCGTACCGATCATCAACCGCCGCATCTCCGTAACACCCATCGCGCAGGTAGCCGCGGCCAGCAACACCGCAGATTACGTTGTCTTTGCCCAGGCGCTGCAGCGTGCGGCAGACACCGTCGGCGTAGATTTTATCGGCGGTTTTTCCGCATTGGTACAAAAGGGAATGACCCGTGCAGACGAACGGCTTATCGATTCCATCCCCGAAGCGCTCGCTTCCACAAAAAATGTCTGTGCCAGTGTCAACGTCGGCTCCACCCGTGCCGGAATCAACATGGATGCCGTGGCAAAAATGGGAACGATCATCCGCCGCACAGCGCAGTTAACTGCACAAAGCGGTGGATTGGGCTGTGCAAAACTTGTCGTCTTTGCAAACGCCGTAGAGGACAATCCCTTCATGGCAGGTGCCTTTCATGGGGTTGGAGAAGGGGAATCCGTCGTAAACGTAGGTGTCAGCGGTCCCGGCGTTGTCAAGCACGCTCTGGAAAAATTAACAGGCGCCGCCTCTTTTGATGACGTTGCCGAAACCATTAAGAAAACCGCGTTTCAAATTACGCGCATGGGACAGCTGGTTGCCCGTGAAGCTTCCCGCCGATTGAATATTCCATTCGGCATTGTCGATCTGTCTTTGGCGCCCACTCCTGCCGCGGGAGACAGCGTTGCACGCATTTTGGAAGAAATGGGTCTTGAAACATGCGGAACACACGGTACAACTGCCGCGCTTGCGCTGCTGAACGATGCCGTTAAAAAAGGCGGCGTAATGGCCTCTTCACATGTAGGCGGACTTTCCGGTGCATTTATTCCTGTCAGTGAAGATGAAGGAATGATTGCGGCTGTTTCCAGCGGTGCGCTGAGTCTGGAAAAGCTGGAGGCTATGACATGCGTCTGTTCCGTGGGATTGGATATGATCGCAGTACCCGGCGACACACCCGCAGAAACGCTTTCCGCCATTATCGCCGATGAGGCCGCCATCGGCGTGGTCAATAACAAAACGACCGCCGTGCGGGTCATACCCGCTCCGGGGGCAAAAGTCGGCGATCGGGTCAGCTTCGGAGGCCTGTTGGGCGAAGCACCTGTCATGCCCGTTTCAACACGTTCCAGCGCCGTATTTATCCGGCGAGGCGGACGAATTCCTGCACCGCTGCATAGTCTGCGCAACTGAAGAATATGCAAAAAAACGCGAGACGGCAAATTATTGCGTCTCGCGTTTTTTTGCATGTTATACCGGCTGCAATGCCGTCTCCGGCTCCTGCTGGGACAAATCACATGTCTGCATCTGCGGACAGGATTTTAACTGTACCCGCGCAGTGAACATGTCGCCGTTGATAAAAATATCAAAGTTTCCGCCCTGCAGCTTCATCAGGCTCATCGCAATCGACAACCCCAAACCGCTTCCCTCCGTTTCGCCTCTGGAACTGTCTCCCCGCACAAAACGTTCCATCAGCTCATCGGGCGAAATATTCAGCTGATTTCTTGAGATATTGCGAATCCGCACCGATACCATGTCATCCTGTTCATAGGCATCGATATATACACGCGTACCGGACAACGCATATTTTCGTACATTCCCAAGCAGGTTGTCAAAAACACGCCAGATATGCCGTCCATCCGCCCATACACACAAATTTTGCATATCTCCGACGATAACCTGAAGGCCGGCCTGCTGAAAATATTCCTGATACTCTCCGACACACTGCAGGATAAACTCTCCAAGCGGCATCGGTGTTACATGCACCGGCAGCGTACCCGAAGCTGCCTTGGACGCTTCCACCAGATCATCCGTCAGTTTTTTCAGCCGCTGTGACTGTTTTTCCAAAATCCGGAGGTATTCAGGTGCATTTTGGCTTTGTAAGCCTTCACGCTTCATTAAGTCAATATAGCTGATCATCGCCGTCAGCGGCGTTTTAAGGTCATGCGAAACATTGGTAATCAGTTCCGTACGAAAACGTTCAGCCTTCATCCGCTCATTTGCAGCAAGCGCTGCGGCACTGCCAACGCGATTCAAATCTTCTCCGTGACGTCTTAAATCAAAGAACATACTGCGTGTATCCACCTGATATTCCAGGTCTCCCGCAGCCAGACGTTCTCCCGCACGGCAAATCTGCTTAAACTGCAGCAGAAACACAATTCCAAGCGTCAAAATTGCCAGATTCAATAACCATGCCATCGCACCGAATGCACCGCTATAT
The DNA here is from genome assembly GCA_019420085.1 of Christensenella sp. Classification (GTDB taxonomy): domain Bacteria; phylum Bacillota; class Clostridia; order Christensenellales; family Maliibacteriaceae; genus RGIG9107. The sequence goes on along the minus strand of JAHZHV010000254.1, from coordinate 9,222 downwards.
ACGCTGGCAATCAAAACATTCGCATTCACAAGCAAGATCACACACAGCAGCATTACGCCCCTCCAAATCGTCGGAATGCGCAACATCTGCCGCCACAGGCTGCGGATCAGCTTTACACATCCACTGATGAGCATCCAAATCAATGTATTTGTAAACAGCGTTGCCGTTTTAATGCGCACAGCAATGCTCATAACCGAAACCATAATAATCGCAGCCATACACACATAAAGCAACGCATACAGCCACAAAAACACAAGCGTCGAGGCGCTTGTGACACAAGCCAGTACGACATTGGAAGCGCCAAAGAGAGTCATACATGCAGCAAAGACAATTGCAAAATAAATTTCAAGCGGTACACGATCCGCAAAGCACCGCGTCACACCGTCTTTTCCAGGCGTGCGTCCCGCCACAATGATCAGATACACAAAAAGTGCAATCGCCGCAACCAGTGAAACAATTGCCGTAGCTGTAACAAGGCCGCGCAATCCATAGATTGTCTGTGCAAAGGCCTGAAACGGGCTGTCGTTTAAATATACCTTCTCCGCCGCAATAATCATTCCAAGCGCAGCTGCGCCCAATACGACACAAAGCACGGAAAAAAGGATCACGCCACTTGTCTTTGCCCAAACGCTGCATCGCTTATTCATCGGTTTGTTCACCTCTGTCAATCTTATACCCCTGTCCCCAAACAACTTTAATGTATCGTGGATGCGCCGGATCAATTTCAATTTTTTCACGCAGATGCCGCACATGCACCGCGACTGCACCATCACCGGCAAAAGCGGATTCCCTCCAGACTTCTTCATAGATCTTGCGCGAAGCAAAGACACGACCCGGCGCCCGCATCAGCAAATGTAAAATTCCATATTCAATCGGTGTAAGCCTAACCGGCTCTCCGTCAACTGTAACGCTCTTTTTTTCATCGTCCAGTTCAATGCCGCCTACCGTCAGCACACCGCTTTTTGGCGCTTGTCCACCCAGGCGCTCATAACGACGCAGCTGGGATTTGACACGCGCAATCAGTTCAATGGGGCTGAACGGTTTGGTCATATAATCGTCTGCACCAACACCCAAGCCAATAACCTTATCCGCATCCTCGCTTTTGGCCGTCAGCATGATAACCGGAATATTGCTGAATTCGCGCAATTTGGAAAGCGCCGTAATGCCGTCCATCACTGGCATCATAACATCCATCAGCACAAGTGAGATCGGCTTTTCCCGCACAATTGAAAGCGCCTCCTGTCCGTTTGAAGCCGTGTGGATTGTATATCCTTCGGCGCTTAAATAAATTTTCAACGCGGTGACGATGTCGCGTTCATCGTCGCAGATCAGAATATCGCTCATGGAGTACCTCCTCTTTTATCATACGCACTGTTTTCTTAAAAACAAAGCCATCAAGCACTTAAGAATGCTTTAAGCACAGCTTTTCCACTGCGATCATACCGCATTTATACGCGCTTGTAAAATCGATTCCATCAAATCACAGGCCTGTAGATCAAAAAACGCGGCGTATCCGTCCGTCATACGGATTACGCCGCAAGCTGTCATCAATCATCATTTATCGTTTCGGCACCATAACCCGAATTGCATCGGGTATATTTTCAATGCAAATCTGTGCGGCGCCTTTTGCAAACTCTCCATCCAACGTCCAATCCACATCACAATCAATCTCAATGCGAACTTTTTGCGTCGCGCAAAACGTCAAAAACCGCGCATGATACTGCTGTGTCAAAAGGCTGTACACAATGTGCCCCAGCTCCTGCATGGTATCAGGCGCCTCCACCAAAAGCAGTTCGAACAGGCCGTCGTTCATATCCACTGCATCTTTGTCCATTTCCAAGACACCTGCAATGGACGTTGCATTGCTGAATGCCGCAAACAGATAATCATTTTCAAAGACCTGTCCTTCTGCCGTCTCAATCCGCATGGCAATCGGTCGGATTTGTGAAACATCTTTAACGCCCTCTAGAAAATATGCAAGACGCCCCAGTACATTTTTGGCAGGTTGCGCTGTAGAATAACATACATTTGTGAATGCACCGCAAGAGGCCACATATGCATAATAACGATCGTTAAACGCACATACATCCAGCGTCCTGACGCGCCCTTCTACCGCATCGCGTGCCGCCTGCAGTACATCATGCGAAAGACCCAGACTGGAACCAAAATCATTTGTACTTCCTGCCGGGATATAACCAATACACGCCTTGCAGCCACTTCGCATCATACCGTCTACAACCTCGTTGAGGGTACCGTCTCCGCCAATACAGACAACAAGCGCCGCATCTTTTCCAAATGTTTCTACAAATCCACGGGCATCGCCGCTTTTACGGGTCACACACACCTGGCATACATAACCGGCGTCCTCAAATATACCAATCATGTCGGCAAGGTATTTATTTGCCCGTTTCATCCCTGCCTTGGGATTGAGTATCAGCAAAAGTTTTGTATCCAGATTTGTCACCCCATCATCATTGACATACATTCTGCTTCTATTTTATCCATAACTGCGCCGTTGCTTACCCAAGCGGACAGAATAAGTGAATTTCCATGTTCATTCGTACAAAAACGCGGCGGCAAACGCATGCGTTGCCGCCACATTACATCATCCAACAGCGTATCATTCAGGAGGGTTTACGCATGAACAAAATACCCAGCGTATCCGGTCCACAGTGTCCGCAAATGGTACATCCTGCATAGGTAAAATGGATCTGTTCAAAATGCACGTATTTATTTACCGTGTCCAATACAATGCGGTCCGCTTCCGGCATCACGCTGCTGCGCGTAATAAACAGACGGCTTGTATCAATATCATCTCTTCCCTTGAGCTGATCCTGCACATACTTTGCAAGGCACTTTTCAAAGGAGCCATGATATTTTCTTCCTACACGCATCGCGCCATCGCGCACCTGAATGCTTGGCTTAATGTTCAGCGCGCTGCCCATCAGCGCAGATACGGCGCTGCAACGCCCGCCTTTATACAGGAAAATGAGATTACTGATGACAAAGCTTGCTTCTACAAGCGGTGTAAGCTGTGCGCAGCGTTCACAAATCTGCTGTGCATCCATACCATCGCGCGCCATCTGTGCTGCATGAAGTACAATATGCCCGATCCCAGTGGATAAATTCCGGGAATCTACCACATAAACATCGCCCGCCTCCTGTGCAGCCAGACAGGCATTCTGATAGCTGGAGGAAAATTCCGAAGAAATGCTGATATGCACAATCGTGCAGTCTTCCTGCTGTTTATATCTGTTAAAAATATCCATGTAATCCTGTACAGAAACAGCAGCCGTCTTGGGAAGCACCTTCTTCTCGCGGAACAGGTCGTAGATCATTTGCGGATTGGCATCCACGCCGTCCTGATACATCTGACCATCCAGATTCACATACAGCGGTACGATCCCTATGCCGTATTCCTCAACCAGTTCCGCAGATAAATCGCAAGTACTGTCTGCGGTAATTTTAACGCGCTTCGACATAAACGTACACCTCCATAATCGTAACAGCATTATAGCATATCTGTATAAAAAGCTACAAGCAACGTTTTTTATGAAAACTCAGCCGGCCAACCATTGCCGTAACTTACGCATTCGTACAGGTGCACGGCCGCATCATATTGTACCATACGGCATTGCCGTGTACAGATTTTGCAATTCCACAGTCGCGGTAACCAAGCGTTTCATAGTACCCGATCTTTTCCTTTTTGCAGGTAAGCGTCACAGCCCGAAGACCCTTGCGGCACGCCCGTACATAAAACGCTTCCAGCAAACCAGCCGCCACACCACGACAGCGCATGTCCTCACGCACGCATACGCTGAAAACCGCCTGATACATACCATCCATCCGGTGTGCGGACGTATCGCCAAACATCCAATCCTCAAGATACGGCTGGCTTATCACAGGTCCCATCACATACCCGATGGGAACGTTGCCTTCATCCACTGCCACCAGAAAATGCTCCGGATAAGCAGCGATGCGCGCCGCAATATCCTGCTTTGACGCCGCTTCCTGTGCTGGAAATCCTGCCGCTTCGATCATTGCACATTGTTCCAAATCTTCCGAGCGCACCGTGCGAATCGTCCACTGTGTCATGCCGCCGCCTCCTTTTCACATTCAGTTCACAATTGCAGTATACCATGTCGCGCATCGGTTCTCAACGTCTGCATGCCTGTTTTTATGACCAAAAACGACTTCTACACACGGTTTGGATATGGTATGATGAGGAAAACAAAGTTCTGATTTTTATATTATTTACAACCGGGAGGAAGTCTCATGCAGTCATCCTATCGTCTCGACACTGAAGAATGGGTCATACTCAATGGCGCGCGTCAGAACATTCGTATTCTGACACAGGATACACGTCATCCCGTCATTCTCTTTCTGCATGGCGGTCCCGGCGCCTGCGACCGGCATATAATCCTGAAAGCACAACGGGCGCTCAGCGAACGCTACACGCTTGTTATGTGGGATCAGCGTGGAAGCGGCAAAAGCTTTACACCCGCTTCCATGAAGCAGCATGTCCGTGTACAGGATTACATCGACGATGCAAGGGAACTCGTTGAACTGTTGTGCACGCGCTTTTGCAAAGAAAAGATTGCCATTGCCGGGCACTCCTGGGGTACAATCATCGGCCTGCCATTGTGTGCAAGTTACCCTGAACACATCGGCGCTTATATCGGACAAGGACAATTTATCAACGGTGCACGCAACGAAGCGCTTTCCTATCAATTCTGTCTGAACGAAGCCAAGGCACGCGGCGATAAGCGAACATATCAAAAGCTGAAATCCGGTGCGCCTGTCAATGGAAGTTATCCCACGCATCGCGCCATGATGCTGCAGCGCAATTGCCTGACACGCTATGGCGGTGGAAATTATGCACAGCGCGGCGGACTTGTTCAGACACTCATACTTCCGCTGCTCAAAACACCGGAATACCGTCTGCGCGATATCCCCGGATACGTACGCGGCTTGGCGCATCTGAGCACCACACTATGGGATGAAGTCGTTGCCCGGCACTATGATGAAACAATCGTATCGCTGCAAATGCCGGTATTGCTGACGATGGGACAGCATGACTACAATACGCCTGCCGTTTTGGCGCGGGAATGGTTTGATCGGCTTGAAGCTCCAAGCAAATGCTGGGTTGCCTTCGAGCGTGTTGCGCACTCTCCCATCATAGAATCACCCGAAGCATGGCGTGAAGCCGTAATCCGCTTTCTGGATGCACAGACATTTTAAACATACAGCAAAAAGGGCGAGCCCGATAAAGGTTCGCCCTTTTGTTTTGTGCCGTTATTCGTTATTATCCAAGCCCTTGGCAATGTAGGCAAGCTGCTTGAAGCGCGGCTTATCCACGCGGCGGAAGATCGTGACAAGTTCATCGTCACCCATAACGGTATTGCGGCCCTGCGCATACTCACGGTCCACCTCAGCACGAATCAGCGCCACAACCGGATCCTGCTTTGTCACAACATCGTCGCCCCTGAGCCGGAAATAACCGTTAATCCAGTGGGCAATTCCTGCCAGCCCGCTGTGCGAATCCACAGCAACCGTGGCGGGACGGTTCAGGATTGCGCCCGTGTCAAAGATATTGTAGATCTCCTCATCCTTAAGCAAACCGTCCGCATGAATGCCCGCGCGGGTGGAATTAAAACTGCGTCCCACAAACGGCGTACGCGGCGGAATCGGAATACCGATCACATTTTCAAAATACTCCGCAATCTCGGTGATAACGGAAAGATCCATGCCATCCGTCGTGCCGCGAAGACTTGCATATTCCATCAGCATGCCTTCCGTAGGACAATTACCCGTACGTTCTCCGATACCAAGCATCGCGCAGTTTACGCCGGAACATCCATACAGCCATGCCGTTGCTGCATTGGCCACAACTTTATGGAAATCATTGTGGCCATGCCATTCAATCAATTCAGAGGGTACCTGTGCATAATGGCGCAGGCCATAGATGATACCGGGTACACTGCGCGGCAATGCCGCGCCCGGATAAGGCACGCCATAACCCAAAGTATCGCAGGCACGAATCTTAATCGGTACACCGCTTTCATTGCTTAGCTTCATCAGCTCCGTTGCAAACGGAACAACAAAACCATAAAAGTCGGCACGGGTAATATCTTCAAAGTGACAGCGCGGACGGATGCCTGCATCCAATGCCGCCTTAACGATGCCAAGATACTGATCCATCGCCTTGGCGCGGGTCAAATTCATCTTCTTGAAGATATGGTAGTCTGAACAGGATACCAAGATACCCGTCTCGGCAACATCCATCTGCCGTACCAATTCAAAGTCTTTTTTATTCGCACGGATCCAGCTGGTAATCTGCGGGAACTCCAATCCCAATTCCTGACATGCACGCACTGCCTGCTGATCCTTTTCCGTGTACAGGAAAAATTCACTCTGGCGAATAATGCCCTTGGGTCCGCCAAGGCGCGAAAACATTTTATACAAATCGACAATCTGCTTGACCGTAAACGGGGAACAGGACTGTTGACCGTCGCGGAACGTCGTATCCGTTACCCATATCTGCGCTGGCATATCCATGGGAACCAGCCGATGGTTGAACGAAACCTTGGGGATCGATTTGTAGTCAAACAACTGGCGATATAAATTCGGTTCAGCAACATCCTGCAGCTTATAGCGATATGCCGACTGCTCCAGCAAATTGCTCTTTTGGGAATACTCAATTCTGGGCTTCATCATAAAACGGGCTCTACCTCCTCATACTTCCAAATTACTTGATGGATGCTTTTACTTGAGCATCGACACAAACTGCGCAATGCGCCGCAGGCCTTCTTCGATATTCGCTCTTCCCGTAGCATACGAAAGGCGCACGCAATTGTCATCGCCAAAAGCAATGCCGGGAACAACGGACACCTTGCAGGCATCCAGCAGGCATTCCGTAAAAGACATCGAGCCATCGATTTTGCGGTCATTCCATGACAGACCGAAACAACGGGAAACATCCGCCATAATATAGAATGCACCCTTAGGATGCGTACAAGACAAAAGATCAATCGACTCAATCATGCGAATCATCAAGTCTCTGCGGGCACGGAATTCCGCAACCATCGCTTCCAGATCATCTGTCGGCCCATTCAAGGCAGCCACAGCAGCCGCCTGCGCGATGGAATTCGGATTCGACGTCGCATGACTTTGATAGTTGGCCATTGCACGCGTAACATCACGCGGCGCAGCAGTATATCCAATGCGCCAGCCAGTCATGGCATACGCCTTGGACAATCCGTTCACCACAATGGTACGGTCATACATATCATCCAGCGTCGCAATGGAAATCTGGCGTTCGCCATCATAGCAAAGCGCCTCATAAATCTCATCGCTGATCACAATCAAATCATGCGCTACTGCCACACGAGCCACTTCTTCCAGCGCAGCGCGATCATACATCGCACCACATGGATTCGAAGGCGAATTTAAAATCAGTGCACGTGTGCGAGGCGTAATCGCCGCTTCCAATGCCGCACCTGACATAACATAATCATGTGCGCTGTCCGTCTGCACAAAGACCGGCACACCGCCTGCCATACGCACAAGTTCCGGATATGTCACCCAGTAAGGCGACGGAATAATAACCTCATCGCCAGGATCCAAAACCGCCATGCAGGCGTTAAACAGCGAATGCTTTGCACCGTTTGACACAACAATCTGATCGGGTGCATAATCCAAACCATTTTCCCTTTTCAATTTTGCACATACTGCTTTTTTCAGTTCCATAGTGCCGCTGGCAGGCGTATAACGCGTCTGTCCACGATCCATGGCCTCTTTTGCAGCCTCAATAATCCACGCTGGAGTAGGAAAATCCGGTTCGCCCGCGCCAAAACCAATCACATCTTCTCCCTGTGCCTTCAGTTCATTGGCACGTGCCGTAATTGCAAGAGTAATCGATGCGCTGATCGCGCCTGCCTGTTTGGAGATATGCATATTCTGTAACTCCTTCATTTTGGTGTGCCTTTGTATTGTACTCAATTCATCCTGGAATTGCAACCCTATTTTGCAATTTATTGTTCATTTTCCTGCAAACAACGCTTTTTAATGCCGCATTTATCCCTATAATATGAATTTTCTGTTTTTAAACATGCAATTTTACGCCGTTGTTGGATCAACTTGACGCTTGCATGCAGCAAATGGTACGATACAAAAAGCGCGCATATTACAATTACATGTGCGGGAAACGGAGATGGAGAACATGCCCAAAGCATTTGACGCTATTTTTTTTGATCTGGACGGCACGCTTTTGCCCATGGATCTTGCAGGATTTACCGATCATTATTTTCAACTGCTCGCCAATCATTTTGAATGTTTAGGCGTTGACAGCAAGCCCATTATCCATGCTGTCATGCACGCCACGCAAGCCATGATTCAAAACGACGGTACCTGCAGCAACGCACAGCGTTTTCGCAGCTGTTTCATGCAGGAAATGGGAGAGCAGGCAGGTTCATTTATCCGGAATTTCGACGGTTTTTATAATGCAGCGTTTCATCAGACGCGCGCGTTTACGCAGCCCAATCCAGATGCGGTTACCGCTGTTGCCGCCGCTCGAAAAAAGGCATCCCATGTGGTTCTTGCTACCAATCCATTGTTTCCTGCCGCCGGTATACAGGCGCGTCTTTCATGGATCGGGCTGCATATATCCGACTTTGATTGCGTCACAACATATGAAAACGCATCTTTCTGCAAACCAAATCCAGCCTATTATACGGAAATTATCCGGATACTCGGTCTGACCGGCAACCGTATTTTAATGATTGGAAATGATGTGCGTGAGGATGCGCAAGCTGCGCAGGAAGCGGGGCTTGAAACTTACCTTGTCACCGATTGCCTGATCCGTCACGGTCTGTCCGTCGATTCATACGCCTGCGGGTCGTTCTCTCAGATGCTGGACATGCTGTTGAAGGCATGACGTCCAAATCAAACGTATTTGATCAAATAAAAAAGGAAAGTCTGCAGCTGCAGACTTTCCTTTTTTCCGATTCCAATGCTTTTTCAAAGGCGCTTCCAATCCGCAAATTTCTTCAGCGTGCGGCTACAATCTGCATCAGCACACGTACCATTGCTTCCAATGCACAGGTTGGAATAAACTCATAACAGCTATGAAAACGATATCCGCCCGTAGACAGATTCGGACAGGGAAGTCCCTTCCAGGACAGCATCGCTCCGTCTGTCCCCCCGCGAATGGGTTCAATGATC
>JAHZHV010000253.1 GCA_019420085.1 Christensenella sp. | reverse complement strand
ATGTTGTCAGGAACGGGGAGGACTGCGGTGAGATCCGAAAAGAAAAAGAAACGGGACACCTTTGCCTGCATGATCAAAGGACAGCGCAAATGGTTTGCAGCATGTATGGCAGCTTCCGCCTTTGCAGCATTTTTCTCGTTATGCATTCCGTTGGTGATCCGCATCAGCGTAGATTCGGTTTTGGATACACAGCCTTTTTTTCTTCCGGAAAGGCTGCTTGAAGTCTTGCAGCGTCTGGGGGGACGGGACTATCTTGTGCAGCGGCTTTGGATTTGCGCAGCCGTCATTGCGATGCTGGCTTTTGGTAATGCGGTGGCATCCCTATTTCGCACATATTGTTCGCGTCGTGCGTCTGAAGGTCTTGCCAAAACGCTTCGCGATACGCTGATGGAGCATTTTCAAAATCTTGATTTTGCGACGTTGCATGCATTTGATACGGGTGACGTGATTCAGCGCTGTACAACGGATGTAGAGATGATTCGCAATTTTGCCGCAGGCCGTGTTGTGGAATTGGCGCGTGCGGTATCTGTTGTTGCGATGGCTTTTGTTCTGATGCTTACGGGGGATATGCGCATGTTGCTGGCAACCATGTCGCTGATCCCTGCGGTGCTGGCCGGCAGTATTGTCTATTTTTTGTCCGTACAGAAGCGGTTCCTGGAAGCGGATGAAGCAGAAGGACAGATGACCAGTGTACTGCAGGAAAATGTGGCGGGTGTGCGTGTTGTACGTGCCTTTGGACAGGAGCCACAAGAGGTCGAAAAGTTTTGTGAAAAAAACGAATTGTCCATGCGGAAAAATCTGCGTGTCAGCGATAATATGGCGGCCTTTTGGGGAATGACTGATGCGGCGGGGTATGTGCAGGGTGGAATATGTCTTGCGGTGGGCACCGTTTTATGCCTGCGCGGACAGATTACAGTGGGTGAATTGATTATGTTTACCACATATGCCGGCATGCTTGTTTGGCCTGTTCGTCAGATGGGACGAATTCTGGCGGATTTTGGAAAATCCAGAGTTGCGTGGGACAGACTATATGATATCCTGCGCAGACCGGCAGAGGATGACGGCGGTACAGCACCGTTTGAAAATGGGGATATTGTATTTGAAAATGTCGGATTTGCCTACGATGCGGCGCATCCGGTCTTGGAAGATATCAGTTTTTGTGTTAAGAAAGGTCAGACAGTTGCCATTTTGGGCCGTACAGGGTCAGGAAAGTCGACGCTTATGTCTTTACTTGTTCGTCTGTACGATCCCACAAGCGGCCGCATTACGATTCACGGACGGGATCTTTTATCCATACGAAGAAAAAGCGTGCGGGAGAATATCGGGATTGTATTGCAGGAGCCTTTTTTGTATTCGCGTACATTGCGTGAAAATCTGACGCTTGCCTGTGCGCAGGCAACGCAGGCGCAGGTGGATGCGGCGGTGGAGGCGTCCGCGCTGCGCGAGGTGATTGAAGGCTTTGAACAGGGATATGAAACGTGTATCGGCGAGCGCGGTGTAACGCTGTCCGGCGGACAAAAGCAGCGGGTGGCTATTGCACGTACATTGCTTCGGGATACGCCGATTCTGATTTTGGACGATTCCCTCTCTGCCGTTGACACGCAGACAGATGCGCAGATTCGGGCTGCGCTGGCAAACCGCGCAAAGGACTGTACGGTTTTCCTGATTTCGCATCGAATTGGAACATTGATGCAGGCCGATCGGATCATTGTATTGGAACAGGGGCGTGTCGTGCAGAACGGTACCTGTGAAGAATTGCTGAAACAACCGGGATTGTTTCGGGAACTGTTTGAAATCCAATCGGCGCAGGCACAGCAGGAGGCGCAGACACAATGACGGAGAAAAAAGTAGATTGGCGCCTTTGGCGGGAATTGATCGGCGTCATGCTATCCTATAGAAAGTATGTAATCGGTCTTATCATCACGATGCTGCTGACGGCGGCGATTGATGTGGCGTTTCCGCTTCTTTCGATGTATGCAATCGATTCCATTATTCCGAAAGCGGATATGGATGCGCTGCCGGTGTTTTTTACGGTGTATTTTATTGTTGCGTTTGCACAGGGACTCAATGTTGTATTGTTTATTCGCTTTGGATCTCGGATTGAACTGGGAATGGCGCGTGATTTGCGGCAGAGAATGTTTGTCAAGCTGCAGCAGCTTTCCTTGTCGTATTATGATGAAATGCCGATTGGCCAGATTACGTCGCGCATGCTTGCGGATGTAACACGATTGACGGAAATGCTTGCATGGAGTATCGTCGACGGTTCCTGGGCGGTTGCCTATATGGTCGGTGTTATTGTTGCCATGCTTGTGTTAAACCCGTTTTTGGCGATGTTGGTTTTGCTGACGATGCCGCCGATTGTTTTATTGAGCATCTATTTTCAGCGCCGGATTCTTTCTGCACAGCGGGATGCACGACGTGTGCAGGCCACAATTCTGGCGGCGTTTAATGAAGGCGTGATGGGGGCACAGACAACCAAGACGCTGTTGTTTGAACGGGAGAACCTGTCGGAGTTTTCCGAAAAGACGGCAGCGATGAAGAAGGCTTCGATGCGCGCGGCAAAGTATTCAAGTGTGTATTTGCCGCTGGTCACACTCATCGGCAATGTCTGCATGGCAGCCGTTTTATGGGGCGGCGGTGCGCGCGTGCTGGTCGGTGGATTATCACTAGGTGTTTTGGCAACGTTTGTCAATTATGCCACGGGATTTTTTGAACCGGTTAACAACCTTGCCGGCATTTTTGCAGAATTGCAGGCGGCACAGGCGGCGGCAGAGCGTGTTGTGGACGTCTTGCACCGGGAGCCGGCGATTGCGGATTCGCCACAGACCGTTGCGCGTTTTGGGACCGTGTTTCAGCCGCACATGCAAAACTGGCCTCGTATGCGCGGACAGGTGCGCTTTGAACATGTGACCTTTGCCTATCGAAACGGTGTGGAGGTCCTGCAGGATTTTTCACTTGATGTTGAGCCAGGTATGCAGATTGCGCTTGTAGGCGAGACGGGCGCTGGGAAAACGACGATCGCGCAGCTTTTAGGGCGTTTTTATGAACCGACCGCAGGACGTATCTGTATTGATGGCGTAGATACGCGCCAGCTGGGTTTGCCTTATTTACATCAGAATATGGGGTATGTATTGCAGACGCCGCATCTTTTTTCGGGTACGGTACGGGATAATATTCGCTATGCAAGAGTGCAGGCCACAGATGCGCAGGTGGAAGAAGCGGCGCGTATTTCGTTTGCCCATTCGTTTATTATGCAGCTGCCGGATGGCTACGATACACAGGTGGGGGAAGGCGGAAGCCTGCTTTCGACAGGACAAAAACAGTTAATTGCCTTTGCGCGGGCTGTTTTGATTGATCCGGCAATTTTTGTGTTGGATGAAGCGACAGCTTCCATCGACACAAAAACAGAGCAGCTCATCCAGCGGGCGATTGATCGCGTTTTAAAGGGACGTACCAGTTTTGTGATTGCGCATCGGCTGTCTACCATTCGCCGTGCGGATCTGATTGTGGTAATTCACAACGGGCGCGAACTGGAGCGCGGAACACACGCGCAGTTGATGCAGCGCCGTGGCCAGTATTATGCGCTTTATATGAACCAGTTCCAGGAACAGTCCCAGCGGGGTGTCGTGGGAAAGGCGTTGATTGATGCGTAGGAAATGCTATGAAAATAAAAAACAGACCAGACGGTAAATCGTATCGTCTGGTCTGCTTTTTTCAGGTTATTTTTCGCTGCTGCTTTGTTCTATCACGTGCTGGGTATTAAGCAATATGCAGCTGATGCGCCACAAACTTGTGGCAAGAGGGCCGGCAGAAGCAGCGGCGCACAGTCCCCACAGAGCGACCGAGCCCTCGTTCTCCTGTGCAAAGGACGCTTCATTGAGCTGTGGATACAGCGAAGGCAGCGTGCGCGTCAGATACGGCATAAGACCAATCGCCGCTGCATATCCCATGACGGAGGCCCACCAGGAAAGTGCAGGACGGTTTTCCTGCGGCATGTCCCGCGTGCAGGCAATCAGATGGTGGCGAAACGCCTTACCGTGCGCATATAAATCTTCACCGCTTTGCGAAAGCCGATGCAGGCGGTCTCGTCCGAAGATCGAAATCAGGAACACACTGACGAGCATGGCGAGCGCAGCGAACCAGCACTGCAGAAAAGCCATACAGACAGCACCCAGCAGAAACACAGCCTGAAAGAGCCAATTCAACGGAAGCTTAACGAAACGGAAGAACTCGATCTGATGCGCCTGTGTCATTTCGCTGACGGCATAGTCGTTCATATGCCGCATGGCAGAACTGACGACGCCGGGCAGCAAGCGCGTGTATTTGCGAATCTGGGAAAGCGTGATGCTGCTTTCTCCATGTCCAATATCTTCAAATAAAAGAAGAAGCAGGATATTTTCATCGCCGGTTGTTTTGCAGCCTTCCCATGGGGTATATACCAGCATGCAGTCTGAAGGTGCGTTTTCAACCGGATATACAGAGAGTATGCCGCGTTCCACCAGAGAGATCAGCGTGCCGTAAAGCGCGTTGCGTGCAAGACGCTTTTTCCCGTAGCGACGGTAGAAGTGCATCAAGGCAGAGAACTGCATCACGGACATTTCCGGTGCTGCGGCAGCAGCAGAAGCCGGTACGGACATGGGCCGGTGGCGACGTCTGCGAATGCGCGTTAAAAAGCCCAACAAAACCGCAGCAATCAAGCTGACAAGTACGACGCGTCCCTGCCGGGCTGTGAACCAGGAACTGTAATTGATATACGTCAGTTCGCGGTCGCGCGTCTTGCTCAAATCATCCAAAATAGTGCTTTGACGGCGAATATTATTGGGTGCGTCTTCAAACAGGGAAACGGGCATTGTAACCTGCGCGGTAACCTGTGTGCCGGAGGGCATGTCCTGCATGACAATGGTCAGCGTTTTTCCATCGGTACGAGGAGAAACAGAAAGGTGATAGTCGTCCCAGAATGCATCGATCAAAGAAGGATCGACTGCTTCAGGCAGTACAACGGTAGTCTCCGAGGTTTGAATCGGTATTTCGGTACCGTCCAACAGCATAGCATCCAGCACTGCCGCATCCTGGTACAGCGTCAATGCGTTTTGAATGGTGTAGGAACATTCAACGCTGACGCTGCTGCGCGTCTGCGGGAAGCTGCACAGGATGCTGACACCATCGGAAGAGGATGTTGTTTTGTAATTGTAAAGATCGTTGTCACGGTCATATCCCTCTGCATTGCGGTTGATCAGCTCATGACCGTCCAGGGATATACGTAAGTCTTCCGGTGCGGAAGAAATATCACCCAGAAGCCACGATATGCTGTCGGCAGCAGGGGAAAGGCGCGCTGTAGCCGTATAGGTGACAAGAGCCGATCCATCGCTTTGCAATGTGTAAACACGCTGCAGCTGTTCGATGACAACCTCATCCCCGGCGGCAAGTGCCTGTGCGGGGAGCAGACATATACATAGAAGCACCGTCAGTGCAATGAAGTAAAATGTGCGCTTAAATTTCACGCCGAATCTCCTCCCAATGGGACAGCAAAGATGGACGGATACGGTTTATTCCACAGTAACGCTTTTTGCAAGATTGCGCGGCTTATCCACATTGCAGCCGCGCTGCAAAGAGACATAGTAGGCAAAAAGCTGCAGCGCCGTGATGCAGACAAGCGGCATAACGCGGCAATCGCTCTTGGGCATATGCCATACATGATGAGATTCCGCTTCAATTTGCGGATTTTCACCGTTGACAAGGCTTAAGATATTGGCCTTGCGTACATTGACCTCCTTAACGTTACTTGCCATCTTGGACGTCAGCGCATCCTGTGTGGCCAGAGAGATCACCAATACGCCTTCTTCAATCAATGCAATGGTGCCGTGTTTCAGTTCGCCTGCGGCATATGCTTCTGCATGAACATAGGAAATCTCTTTCAGTTTCAGCGATGCTTCCATGGCAAGGGCGTAATCCAAGCCGCGTCCAAGGAAGAACGCGCTGTTGCCGGAAGCGACCTGGCTTGCAAACTGTTGAATCTCCGCTTTGTCAGAGAGGATTTTCTCAACCTTCTGCGGGACGGCTGCCAGTTCGTCGATCATATGCCGGAAATCGGATTCATCGATACAGCCACGCTTGCGTCCAATTGCCAGAGTCAGAATATAGATCATCATCAACTGCGTGGAATACGCTTTTGTGGAGGCCACTGCAATTTCCGGGCCGGCCAGTGTATAGAGCACATGATCGGCTTCACGTGCAATACTGGATCCAACGACATTGCAGATTGCCAGCGCCTTGGCGCCCGCCTGCTGCACAATGTGCATAGCGGTCTTTGTGTCGGCAGTTTCTCCGCTTTGGCTGATGATAATGTAGAAATCATCCGGGCTGATAATGGGATTCTGATAAATGAACTCCGAAGCGATGGACACTTCAGTGGGAACGCGCCAGATCGATTCAAACAGATTCTTTGCAACAAGACCCGCGTGATATGCAGTACCGCAGGCAACGATGCCGACTTTGCGAATGGCGCGCGCCTGTTCATCGGAGATGTTCAGCGCATCTTCCCGGATGGCGTAGTGTTCCGTGTCGATATACCGGCTCAGCGTATTGGCAAGAACGGTCGGTTCTTCGTGGATCTCTTTGATCATGAAATGCTCAAAGCCGCCTTTTTCGGCAGACTCCACGTCCCATTCAATGTGCGTTGCTTCCTTTGTGATGGATGTGCCGAATTCATCGAAAAATTCAATGCTGTCAGGCGTCAGGCGTGCAACGTCGTTATTATCCAGAAAATACACATCGCGCGTATGCTCCAGCATGGCGGGTACATCGCTTGCAAGAATGGTGCCATGCGCACACTCGCCGATGACAAGAGGACTGTTTTTGCGTACACAATACAATGTATCCGGTTCATCGGCGCACAAAATGGCAAAAGCATAGGAGCCTTCCAGCATGTGCAGCGTCTGATAAATGGCATCCATGATGGACAGGCCTTTTTGATAGTTATAGGAAAGCAGCTGTACGACAACTTCCGTATCCGTTTCCGAAGTAAAACAGATTCCCTGTGCCAGAAGGTGATTCTTCAAACGCAGGTAGTTTTCGATAATGCCGTTGTGAACCAGGGCGAATTTTCCCGCAGCGTCCACATGCGGATGCGAATTAATATCGGAAGGCTCGCCGTGTGTTGCCCAACGCGTGTGTCCAATGCCGGTTGTACCGTGCAGGGGCGAGCGTTGTACGAGCGCATCCAGATTATTCAGTTCGCCCTTTGCTTTGCGCAGACGAATTTCGTCTTTCTCATAGACAGCAATTCCGGCAGAGTCATAACCGCGGTATTCCAAACGATGCAGTCCGTTTAAAAGAATGGGCGTAGCGTCCATTGTGCCGGTATACCCGACAATTCCACACATAGTAGGTTTCCTCGTTTCGTTGGTGTCGGCATGCGATATGGCGGGGCGGGCAGATAAAAACAACACGTCCTGCAGATACATACCTATAATACAGTATAGCATAGTTGATGATAAAAGAACACCGAAACGACAGAATTTCCCATGATGGAAAGATCGCCGCGATGCGTGATTGAATGAAGGAAGATGTTTTTCGGATTGCAGAAAACATGTATGCAACACTGAAAACAGAATAAATTTGCAGCTTTTTATAAATATATTGCAAAATTATCAAAAAAACATTGCAAAGCAGGTGTGGTTTATTTTATACTGAGGTGTAAAACATCAAAAGATGTTCATACGCCATCAGATGAAGGAGGAAAATTATGTCTTACACCGAAAAGGTACTGCAGCAGCTGATCGCCCGCAATCCCGGCGAGCCGGAATTCCATCAGGCGGCTAAGGAAGTGCTCCAGAGCCTGGAGCTGGTTGTGGAAAAGCGCCCGGAGATCGAGAAAAACGGTCTTTTGGAGCGCCTTGTCGAACCCGAGCGTCAGATCATCTTCCGCGTGCCGTGGGTAGACGACAACGGCAACGTGCAGGTCAATCGCGGCTTCCGCGTGCAGTTCAACAGCGCTATCGGACCGTACAAAGGTGGTCTGCGCTTCCACCCCTCCGTAAATGTGGGTATTATCAAGTTCCTGGGCTTTGAGCAGATCTTTAAGAACTCTTTGACCGGACTGCCCATTGGCGGTGGTAAACGTGGTTCTGACTTTGATCCCAAGGGAAAGAGCGATCGCGAAGTGATGGCTTTTTGCCAGAGCTTTATGAATGAATTGTACCGTCACGTCGGCGCAAACATCGATGTGCCCGCAGGCGATATCGGCGTTGGTGCGCGTGAGATCGGATTCCTCTATGGTCAGTATAAGCGCATTACCGGTTCGTATGAAAGTGTCCTGACGGGCAAGGGGATTCCTTACGGCGGTTCTCTTGCACGCACGCAGGCTACCGGCTATGGCTTGGTATACTTCGTCAATGAGATGATCAAGGATGCCGGCAAGAACTTCAAGGGTGCGCGCGTTGTTGTATCCGGAAGCGGCAACGTTGCCATTTATGCGGCTGAGAAGGTGTATCAGATGGGTGCTACGCCGATTGCCATGTGCGACAGCACCGGCTGGATCTACGATAAGGACGGCGTGGATCTTGATGCAGTTAAGGAAATTAAGGAAGTGCGCCGCGCGCGTCTGCGTGAATACACCTCCTATCGTCCCAATGCGGAATACCATGACGGCGTTGGTATCTGGAACGTGCCCTGTGATATCGCGCTTCCGTGCGCAACGCAGAATGAGTTGCATCTTGAAGATGCCAAGACGCTCGTCAAGAACGGCTGCTATGCAGTGGCAGAGGGCGCCAACATGCCCACCACGCCGGATGCTGTGGAATTCCTGCAGAAAAACGGCGTGCTGTTTGCACCCGGCAAGGCATCCAACGCGGGCGGCGTTGCGACCTCCGCGCTGGAGATGAGCCAGAACGCCATGCGTCTGTCCTGGACGTTCGATGAGGTGGACGCCAAGCTTCATGATATCATGGTCAATATTTACACCAGCTGCGCCAGCGCTGCTGCGGCATATGACCATGCGGGTGACTTTGTCATCGGCGCCAATATTGCAGGCTTTGAAAAAGTTGCCAATGCGATGCTGGCACAGGGTGTGGTCTGATCGGATTTCTTGTATGAAAAAAGAGATGTGCGTGGATTGCACATCTCTTTTTTCTATAAAGACGAACATTGAGTTTTATTTGACAAACGCACATATGCGCCGTATAATAAGCGCACCACAAGGGGTGAAGGAGAAAAAGGAACGCGGGGATTCCGGCCGAAAGAGACGCTGCGACGCGGCTGAAAGCGCAGCGGCATGAGGAATTCGCGTTCTACCGCCTCCGGACTTTGTGCCGGTGAGAAAAATGAGCGGCTGCAGCGTTTATGCGTGCGGCAAACAGGGTGGAACCGCGGCATCATGTCGTCCCTGACCGAATCATACAAAAGACGGTCGGGGGCGTTTTTTGTTAAAAAAACAGCGCCGCCGGCAAAGCGGAGAACGGAACAAAAGGAGCGAAAAACGATGGCAAAAGCATTTCTTCTGGATGGTTCTGCAATTGAGTTTGCAGATGGCTCCACGGCCGCACAGGTTGCGCAGCAGATCAGCAGAAACCTGGCAAAAGCGGCGGTTGCGGCGAAAATTGACGATGAATTGTGCGATCTTGCAACGGTTGTGCCGGATGGTGCAAAGCTGGAGATCGTCTGCCTTGACAGCCCCGATGGACTGCATGTGATGCGGCATACGGCGTCCCATGTGCTGGCACAGGCGGTGCTGCGTCTGTTCCCGGATGCGAAGCTTGCGATCGGTCCGGCAATCGACAATGGTTTTTACTACGATTTTGACGTGGAAAAACCCTTCACGCCGGAGGATCTTCCGAATATTGAAAAACAGATGCATCGCATTATCAAAGAGAATGCGAAACTGGAACGTTTCACACTGCCCAGAGACGAGGCGCTTGCCTTCGTCAAGGATCAGCCCTATAAGGTGGAATTGATCGAGGATCTGCCGGATGAGACGACGCTGTCGTTTTATCGCCAGGGCGATTTTACCGATCTTTGCGCCGGACCGCATTTGCCCTCCACGGGGAAAGTGCGCGCCTTTAAGCTGACGAGTGTTGCGGGTGCCTACTGGCGCGGCAATGAAAAGAACAAGATGCTGCAGCGCATCTATGCGGTAGCTTTTGCAGATGCCGAAGCACTGGATGCTTACCTGACGCGCATGGAAGAGGCTAAAAAGCGTGACCATCGCAAATTGGGCAAGCAGCTTGACCTGTATGATATTCTCGAAGAAGGTCCCGGATTCCCGTTCTTCTACCCCAAGGGCATGATCCTGCGCAATACGCTGGAAGATTACTGGCGCAAGATCCATCAGGAAGCCGGTTATCAGGAAGTAAAGACGCCCATTATGCTCAACCGTGCATTGTGGGAACGCTCCGGTCACTGGGATCATTATAAGGAAAACATGTACACTACCGTCATCGACGATACGGATTTTGCGATTAAGCCTATGAACTGCCCGGGCGGCATCCTGGTCTATAAGCGCC
>JAHZHV010000252.1 GCA_019420085.1 Christensenella sp. | reverse complement strand
GATGAGCGGCCTGTGTGACGGATGGATGCTCAGCGTTATCGAACGGCGCGGTGATTTTTCCTACGGCAAAATCCGCTACATCGGTTCTTTTGCCTACGCACTGATGTGTGTTGTGTATGCTTTTGCAGCCAAACACTTTGGTTCGCAGGATATCATCTTTTATCTTTATGCCGGTTTGAATGCCCTTCTGATCGGCGCCTGCATCTATGCCCGCCACGATGACGTTCCCGTTCAGCATCATGAAAAACGTGCGCGTGTTGGTGTGCGCGCTGCATTGAAAAGTTATCATCTCGTCATCTTTTTAATCTGTCATTGCCTGGTCAGCGTGCCGATGTACTGCTCGATTACGTTTATTCCCTATAAGCTGATTGAATTGACCGGCGCAACAGCCTCGCTTGGCAACATCACCGCGCTTCGCTCCCTTGCAGAAATCCCGCTTCTTTTGACAAGCGGCTTCCTTATCCAAAAATTTGGCCTTCGCCGCAGTCTTGGTGCATTCATGATTTTGTTTTGCGCCGTACAGATTCTGTTTATCCGCGCAGGCGGCCTGACCGCCATTACGCTTGCCATGACGCTCATGGGCGCAATTAACGGCGGCTATGTTGCCTGTCAGATGCGCTATGTGCATGCCGTCACACCGCAAAATGCACAAACAAGCGCTGTATCGCTGTGCGTCTCCGTCGCACTCATCAGCGCCGTAGCCGGCAATCTCATCGGCGGCGTTCTGGTCGACGCATTTGGAACAAGCGCATATTTCCTGTTTGCCATGATCCTTACCGCAGCGGCAACCGCACTGTTTTGCATCAGCATCCCGCTGGGCAAAAAGCTCGGTTTCGCACCTGCGCAAAAGCTTTGATTCTTATTCAATGAAGGAGACACCGTCATGAAAAAGGGGCATCTGACCTCCACGCGTTTTGCACCCGCAGCTTATCTGCGTCAACTGACCGCTTCCATCGCACCGGGGCAAATCCACTTCTCCGGCATTGAGCTGTTTTTCTGGGCCGCCTATGCCGCATCCGCCTTTACTGCCGCTTACCTGCAGGAGCAGGGGTATTCTGCCAGCGTCGTCGGACTGATTATGGCACTGGTCAACTGCATCGGCATTGTTGCAGCACCCATGATGGGCGCTTTGAGCGATAAACTCAGTTCCGCGCGCCGCGTGTTCCTGCTTTGTATCGGCGTAAGTTCCGTGCTGTACTGCGTTGTCCCTTTTATCCCAGGCACATCTCTTGCTGCGACAATCGCTGTGACGGTGGCGCTGCTTGCATGGGCATATTTCAAAAATCCAACCTCCAGCCTGCTTGACAGCTGGCTTGTGCGCACCGTCAACCGTCGCCGCACGTTTGCCTACGGCTCCGTGCGTCTGTTGGGCTCCATTGGCTATGCCACGATGTGCATCCTTTTTGGCCGCATCGCCGCCAAAACCGGAACGCAGGCCTATTCATTCTTCTTTTATGCTATTTTAAATATCCCGCTGATGCTGCTTTGCATCTTCGGCATGCAGGATGAACGTGACGACGAGGCGGCTCAGCAGCAGGCAAAAAAACAAAAACAGGCACAGGCAGACAAAGCGCGTACCGAGCGGCCTCTCGCACTTGCGCTTTCCGGATATTACTTCCGTATGTTCCTGGTCAGTCATGCTCTTTTAGGCATCACGCTGTACTGCATGACAACATTCCTGCCCTATAAACTGACGGAAATCGCCGGCAATTCCAATGCGCTTGGCACGGTAATCGCCCTGAAAAGCTATATGGAAATTCCGACGTTCCTCTTTGGCGCTGCCATTATGCGCCGCGTCAATGTCAAACAATTGTTTAACATCTGTGCCGCCGTGTTCTTTACCGAGCAGCTGATCTGCTTTGCCGCCACACAAGTTTGGATGGTCGCCGTTTCACTGATGCTGCACGGCTTTACCTACGGCATGTACCTGACTTGCATGGTAAACTACGTCTACCGTGTCACGCCGCAGGAAGCTGCTGCAAGCGCCATGACAATCGCAGGTTCGCTGCAGCTTGGCATGTCTGTTATCGGCAGCCTCATTGGCGGTGTTCTGGTCGATGCATTCGGCGCAAACGGCTACTATGCCTTTAGTATGTCGCTGCAATTGCTGGCTCTCGTCGTATTTGTTTTGACATACCCGCTCGGCAAAAAACTCGGTCATACGGAGCCCGATCTTTCCAACCTGGTCTGATGCAGTCAAAAAGACGACAGGCGGCGCTGTGCGTTATGCACAGCACCGCCTGTTTTTTTGCTTTCCTGTCTCTTTCAATCCGTCTTATTCCTCTGCAACGCATGCAATGACGATATCAACTGTCTCCACGCTCAGCAATGTTTCCATCTGTTGCACAGACAAGTCCTGTATACATCCGATCCTGGTGTAGGACCATGTATTGGTTCCATAAAAAAGAACGATCTGATCCCCGGCATACAGCATAATATCCCCCGGCTGCGCCGTCATATCTGCATTTTCCTCCGGCAGTGAACTGGGAAGCTGTCCCACCTGCTCAAAGTCGCCGTAGCGCCGGGTCGTCACGGATACCGGTTCCGTCATTGCAAGTACCGCAAGCGCCGCCGCCGTTTCATTTTCTTCCCAATCCACACAAAGCGGTGTTCCATTGACAGATAGTGTCATCGATGTCCGAGTTTCCTTCATTTCAGCGTTTGTCTGCTGCGGCAGCGACGCAGACTGCCGCACGTCTGCATCCGGCTGAAAACACGAACCGCTGAAAAGCAGCATCACCGAAAGCAGCATGCACACCGTAATATTACGCTTCATCGCGCAAATGCAGGTGCTTATCGAAAAAGGCCGTGATCCTGTCAAAGGGGATGACATCCAATCGATCATACAGATCGGTATGCACCGCGTCCGGAATCAACATCAATTCCTTGTTTTTGCCCTTAAGACGGGCAAAGGCATCGCGGCTGAAGTAACAGGAATGCGCCTTTTGTCCGTGAATCATCAAAACAGCGCTTTGGATTTCATCACTGTAGCATAAAAGCGGCATGTTTAAAAACGAAATAGACGAGGTAACATTCCAACCGTCATTGGAATTCAGACTGCGCGGATGATATCCGCGCTTGGTCTTGTAATAGTCATAGTAGTCCCGCACAAACTGCGGCGCATCTTCCGGCAGCGGATCTGCAACACCGCCTGCACACATATAGTCCGCATTCTTGTAATCCTGCGTACGCTGGCGGCTGAGTGCATCCCGCTTTTGCATGCGTGTCTGCGCGCTGTCTTCTGCGTCAAAATATCCTCTTGCCGTAACGCGCGACATGTCATACATCGTGCAGACAACCGTGGCCTGAATCCGCGTATCCACCGCCGCCGCATTCAGCGCCATGCCACCCCATCCGCAAATGCCAATGATCCCGATGCGCTGTGGATCCACATTCTCCTGCACGCTCAAAAAATCCACCGCCGCGCAGAAATCTTCCGTATTGATGTCCTGCGACGCAACATTTCTGGGCATGCCGCCGCTCTCCCCGGTGTAAGAAGGATCAAATGCAATGGTGAGGAATCCCCTCTGCGCCATCTGCTGGGCATACAGACCGCTTGCCTGCTCCTTCACCGCGCCAAACGGACCGCAGACAGCAATGGCAGGCAATCTTCCACTTGCTTGTTTGGGGCAATAGATATCGGCCGCCAGCGTAATTCCATATCGATTATGAAAACACGCCTTTTGATGCTTTACCTGATCGCTTTTTGCAAACGTCTTATCCCATTGCTGTACAAGCTGCAATGTTTCCAATGTTTTTCCTCCTTCTTAATCTGCAATTTCCGCCCGCCGCGGCCGGT
>JAHZHV010000251.1:8342-13937 GCA_019420085.1 Christensenella sp. | reverse complement strand
GCAGCATATGAAGATGTTCTGCGTTTGATGGCTGCGGAGGGCGAACAGGCATGAATCTGTATCAGAAATATTGTACGCAGACGTTTGACAAGAAGGGACGGCTGTGTGATTTTTCCATTCAATATCCACCAAATTTCAATTTCGGATACGATGTAGTGGATGAAATGGCGCGTCTTGCACCGCAGCAGACTGCACTTGTCTGGTGCAACGCCGCGCAGGAAGAAAAGATTTTTACATTTGCGCAGATCAGCAGTCAGAGCAATCGCTTGGCAAATGTGCTTGCCGGATATGGCATTGGCAAGGGCGATTGCGTCATGGTTATGTTGAAACGCCATTACGAGTATTGGTTTGCTGCTGTTGCGCTGCATAAACTTGGTGCGATCATGCTGCCGGTGACGCATATGTTGACACAAAAGGATGTGCAGTATCGCGTGGACGGCGCGGGTGTGCGCGCGGCAATCTGCTCACCGGAAGGTGACGCGCCGCAGAAGATGCGGGCGGCGCAGATGGCTTGCAGTACTCTGGAACATCTGTTTACCGTGCAGCAGGATATCGACGGTTTCGTCAATCTCACGCACGAAATGGCTGCCGCGCCGCAGGATTTTACACGTCGGCAGACGCTTGCACCGGATCCGCTTGTGCTGTATTTTACTTCCGGTACAACAGGGGAGCCAAAAGGCGTCATACACGATCACACATACCCTTTGGCGCATATTTTGACGGCAAAATACTGGCAGGGCGCTTTTGACGGCGGGTTGCATTTCACCGTTGCAGAGACCGGATGGGCCAAGGCCTCCTGGGGAAAATTGTATGGCCAGTGGCTCGTGGGAAGCGCGGTTATGGTTTTTGACTTTGACAGCTTTGATCCAAAGCTTCTGGTTGACGTCATCAACCGCTATGGCGTGACGAGTTTTTGCGCGCCGCCAACGGTGTATCGGTATCTGGTTAAAAAGGGCGTGGAGCCTATGCCGCGGCTGCGTCATGTAACGACGGCCGGTGAAGCCCTTAATCCGGAGGTCTTTCGTAGTTTTGAACAGAGTACGGGACTTACGCTGATGGAGGGCTTTGGCCAGACGGAGTCAACGCTGCTGCTTGCCAATCTGCTTGGTGATACGACGCGTCCCGGTTCTATGGGGCGGCCGTCGCCATTTTACGATGTGCGTCTTGTGGATGAAGATGGAAAACAGGTTGCGGACGGTCAGATCGGAGAAATCGTCGTTGTGCCGCCTAAAGACGGTGTGCAGCATGGTATTTTCTGCGGATATTGGGATAACGATGCACTGTATCGCCATGTCTGGCGCGGCGGCGTGTATCACACCGGAGATACAGCCTGGCGTGATGAAGACGGATATTTCTGGTTTAATGGCAGACGTGATGATGTTATTAAAACAGGCGGCTTCCGGGTTGGACCTTTTGAAGTGGAAAATGTCTTGATGGAGCACCCTGCCGTGTTGGAATGCAGTGTTGTCGGGGTAGCGGATCCGCTGCGTGGTCAGGCGATCAAGGCTTTTGTTGTCCTTGCACCCGGATATGAAGCGTCACTGGACTTGCAAAAGCAGATTCGCACCTATTGCAATGCATGTCTTGCCGAGTATAAGTGGGTTCGAAGCGTCAGCTTTGTATCGGAACTGCCAAAGACAGTCAGCGGCAAAATTAAAAAGACCGATCTGCGGAAGATGGAACAGAAAAAGAGCATCTGAATGGATATGCGTGGCATGGGGCATTTTGCAGACCCGTGCCGCGCTTTACTTTGTAATGTGCATATGTTAAACTGTATATAGCGAATATGAGTGTATTCTGGCCGGAAGGGGGGCAAGCGGAAAAAATGGCAAAACAGCTGTGGCAGCCGACGACGACGCTTGCGCCGATACCGGCGGTGCTTGTTTCCTGCGGTGATCTGGCACATCCCAATGTCTTGACGGTTGCGTGGACGGGCATTGTCAATACAAAGCCTGCCATGACGTACGTTTCACTGCAGCCCACTCGCTACAGTTACGGATTGATCGCCCAAAGCGGAGAGTTTGTCATTAATCTCGTGCCGCAGAATCTTGTACGTGCTGCGGATTTTTGCGGTGTGCGTTCGGGCAGGGATGTTGATAAATTTGCGGCATGTGCATTGACGCCGCAGAAGATGCCGCACCTTTCGGCGCCGGGTATTTGTGAATGTCCCGTGCAGCTGGAGTGCCGTGTGCATCAGCGTATTGCACTGGGGTCGCATGAGATGTTTCTTGCGAAGATATGTGGTGTTCTTGTGGAGGATTCGCTGATGGATGCCAGCGGAAAAATGCACATGGAACGGGCGCATCTTGCGGCATATGCACATGGTGCGTATTATGCGCTTGGCAGGCAGCTTGGTACATTTGGCTTCTCTGTTCGCAAAAAGTGTATACAAAATTCCGAAAAAAAGTAAGCGGGGGCTTGCATGCATATGCGTGTATGCTATAATGGTCACGTTTACATAGGGCTTACGCGCAACAACGCCGTTGGAAAGACGTTGCCGAAGCGTAACAAAACTATGACAGAAAGAAAGGATTGGTTACCATGTCCGAATTTAAAGGCAAACTGCATGAAACCGTCGTCAAATTTCCCTGCACGGATATCTGGAACGATTCCTGCGCGCAGGACGATCTGGAGTACGCGATTGAGCGCGGCGCTGTTGGCGCAACGACAAACCCCGTTATTGTTAAGGACGTTCTGAAAAAGGAGATGCCGATCTGGGCGCCCCGCATTCGCGAGCTCAACGAGCAGATGCCTGAAGCGACAGAGGATGATATTGCATGGGCGCTGATCGAAGAAATTGCTGCGCAGCGTGCGAAGCTTCTTCTTCCGGCGTTTGAGAAGTTCCAGGGCAAAAAGGGTCGTCTGTCTATCCAGACCAACGCGAAAAACTATCGCAACAGCAAGAAGATGACCGAGCAGGCGATTCATTTCAATACGCTCGGACCGAACATGCAGGTAAAAATGGCCACCAGCAAGGCTGGTATCCAGTCCTTTGAAGATGCTACATATGCAGGCGTAAGTATTAACGCGACGATTTCTTTCACCGTTGCACAGGCTGTTGCAGTTGCTGAGGCCGTCGAGCGTGGCTTGAAGCGCCGTGAAGCGGAGGGACTGCCCACGGATCAGATGGCGCCTGTTTGCACGATCATGATTGGCCGTGTAGATGACTATCTGAAGTATGTTGCGTCCAAAGATGACACGATTGTCGATCCTGCATATTTGGAATGGGCCGGTATTGCGGTCTTTAAGGAAGCGTATCGGATCTATAAAGAGCGTGGCTATCGCACTCGTTTGCTGACGGCTGCGTATCGCAACCATCTGCATTGGAGCGAGTTCATCGGCGGCGATTGCTGCATGACGATTACGCATGCATGGCAGAAGCGCTTCAATGAGTCCGACATTACCGTTGAGGAGCGCATGAGCCATCCTGTGGATCCCAAGATCGTCGAGACGCTGCTGACGCACTTCCCCGAGTTTGTCAAGGCTTATCGCGAGGATGCACAGAAGCCTGAGGACTTTGAGCATTATGGCGCGTTCATCATGACGCTGAACGGTTTCCTTGCCGGTTACGACGAACTGTGCGGCATCATCCGTGGCTTCATGAATCCTACGCCTTTTGCGTAAGAAAACGGAATCGTTGTTGTATCTGACAAAGACATCGTGCTTTGGATACATCAGGACCGACACCCGATTTTTCGGGCGTCGGTCTTTTTTTATCGGATGTACGGCGCCTGTTGTGCATATAGAACAGGAGACACTGTTTTATATGGAAGGGGGCGCAGGAATGCGCAGAAAGCCGGTCGTTTTTTCATTGCTCTTGGCAGCATTGCTGCTGACGACGTTATTGGTATTTCGCCTGATGCAGCAATCGACGTCACAGCTGCAGAGCAGTCCGGTACATCTCATGCTCGACGTTATTCCGGGGGATGATGTAGGCAGCAGCAGTCGTGAAAGTTGGCTGCGCAGCCGCGCAGAGGAATTTGAAAGCCAAAATCCAGACGTTTATATTACCGTGCGTGCACTCAAGAGTGATCAAGCGCAGATGATCTACACACACCCAGAGCAGCTGCAGCAGCGGGCAAATCTTGTGGCTTATAGCAGTGGTGGCTTTTCACAGGCGGAACTGCTTGTTCCGATTGATGACGGCATTACAGATGCGATCATTCCGTCACTGCGCAGTGGATCGGATACGCGTGCGGCAGCGTATATGTATGCAGGATACGTGTTATTGGCAAAAGCAAATGCATTGGATTCGCAAAATACGCTGCAAAACAGTGCTTCGCTGATTGCAAACCTTCTGCCGTTCGATCATGGCGGTATTTGTGCAGCGCTTGTAACAACGCCGCATGCACAGAATTTGATTTCGGATACGCGCGTACAGGCGATTTCAGATTTTGATGGGACGGATGACGGCGTACTTGTTGCGTCGCACTATATGGCTTATCGTTATAAACGCATGGAATCTGCCGGGGAATATGATTCGCTGACGATTGCGCCGCTTGCGTATGGTTTCACAGATCAGGTGCATTACATTTCCGTTATAGCGCATGATTCAGAAAAAGATGCAGCAGCGCAGCGATTTGTGGCCTTTCTGTTATCGGAAGATTCTCAGAAAAAGACGGCGGATATTGGCATGTTTGCTGCATGTGATGTATCAGTAACGTATGAAGAAGGAACGATTTTGCAGGCGCTTTGGCAGGCATCGTCACCGCAAATGATGTGCCCTGATCCATTTGCCTGGTGTACGGCCCGTGATACGGCGCAGTCACTTGCACGAAGCGTTTTTGCAGGAGATGCATCGGCGCGTTCGTCACTTGAAAAGCTGCTGAAGTCTCTTGCGGGCATGGACAGAACAGATGCAATGCGATAAAATGGAACCATAGAAGCGGCGCTTGACGCCGATGCGAAAGGATTTCACAGGTATGCGGCAGCAATGCATTGAACAGCTGGAACGATTGTATCCGCAGGCGTTGCGGCGCGATGTTCCGATGCGTGAATATACGACCTTCCGAATTGGCGGGCCGGCCGATGCGGTACTTTTTGCACAGGATGAAACGCAGCTTGTGCAGGCAGTTGCGTTGTGCGCCCGCTGCAATGAACCGTATTTTGTCATGGGAAATGGTTCCAATCTTCTTGTTTCCGATCTTGGTATACGCGGCCTTGTTATCATGGTTCGGGATGCCTTGGATCAGATCAGCGTGAAGGATGATGTGTTGATTGCAGGTGCCGGTGCACGCCTTGCGCGCGTGGCGGAGACTGCTGCAGCGCATGGTCTTTCGGGCCTGGAATTTGCATCGGGAATCCCGGGATGTCTGGGCGGTGCACTAACGATGAATGCGGGAGCGTATGGCGGTGAAATGGCACAGGTTGTGCAGCGTGTGCGGTTGATTGAGTCGGATGCAAGCGTACATACGCTTACGGCGGATCAGCTGGAATTTGGCTATCGAACCAGCGCGATTACAAACGGCCGCATTGCGCTTGATGCCGTGTTCCAGCTCAAAAGAGAGGATCCTGACAAAATCGTGCAAACGATGCGGACATATCAGCAGGCGCGTCGTGAAAAACAGCCTTTGGAGTATCCGAGCGCAGGAAGCG
>JAHZHV010000251.1:0-8332 GCA_019420085.1 Christensenella sp. | reverse complement strand
GTCCGCAGGGGTATTTTGCTGGGGCATTGATCGATCAGGCAGGATTGCGCGGTACCCGTATTGGCGGTGCGCAGGTATCCCAAAAGCATGCCGGTTTTATTGTCAATGTCGGTGGAGCGACTTGTCAGGACGTTCTGGATCTGATTGAATTGATACAGCAACGCGTTTTCCAGATAAGCGGTGTAAAGCTTTGTTCGGAATTGCGTCCGATAGGAGAAGGCGTATGACGGCACCTTCTTTGATCACGGCGGATTATCATACACATACGCGCTACAGTCACGGTACCGGTACGATTGAAGAAAATGTGCAAAGTGCAATCGCATGCGGCTTGGAAACCATTGCAATTGCCGACCACGGCCCGGGGCAGCTTGCGCATGGCGTGCGATTTGCGGCATTGCAGCGACAATTAGAGGAAATTGCGTCGATTAAAGAGAAATATAAAAACAGGATTCGTGTGCTAAGCGCCATTGAAGCCAATATCACGGGCGTGGACGGATCTATTGACTTGCCGCAGGCGTGGCGTGCGCGTTTTGATGTCGTTCTTGCAGGGTATCATCGTACGGCGGTGCCGGAGAAAAAACGGGACATGCTGTTTTTGCAGTTGCCGGCGCTTGTTGCACCAAAGCGTATTGTCCGGATTATGACGCAGGCTGATATCGCAGCGATTGCGGCAGGCGGGTTATTTGCCATTACGCATCCCGGGGAATATGTGCCGATAGATATGGCATCTGTGGCGCATGCCGCAGCGCAGGCCGGAACACTGATAGAGATCAATAACAAGCACCCAATGGCGCAGCCTCAATTACAGGAAGCACTGGCGCAGGGAGCGATGTTTCTACTCTCCAGTGACGCACATGCGCCGGAACATGTCGGACAAGTGCAGCGTGCCTATGAGGCAGCGATGCAGGCGAAGATACCACCGCAGAGAATTGTCAATTTGCGCAAGGGAGGTTGAATGAATGCGCATTCTTGTTGTAACGGGATTGTCCGGTGCTGGCAGAAGTGCAGCGCTGCGCTGTTTTGAGGACATGGATTTTTTCTGTGTGGACAACCTTCCCCCCAAACTGATTCCCATGTTTGCGGAGCTGTGTGCCGGGCAATATGAGGGAATTAGCGATGTAGCGCTTGTTGTCGATGTGCGAAGCGGCGATATGTTCCATGATATTTATGAGTCGCTGACCTGGCTTAAGGAGCATGGGCATGACACGGAACTTCTGTATCTGGAAGCGGATTTGCCGACGCTTGTAGGACGCTTTGATTTGACGCGCCGTACGCATCCGCTGCATCATGAAGGCATCACGCTGGAGGCGGCGATTGAACAGGAAACACATATGCTCGAGCCGCTGCGCGCGATGGCAGATCGCATTATTGATACTACCAATCTTTCCGCACGTCAGCTTCGCAGTGCGATTGCAAAGATTTACTCCGGCAAACGGCAGATTGACGTGCCGCTTGTGACGATTATCTCCTTTGGGTTTAAATACGGGGTACCACTTGATGCGGATATCATTCATGATATGCGCTTTTTGCCTAACCCGTATTACATTGAAAGTATGCGTCATTGTACGGGTGAAGATGAAAATGTGGCAAACTATGTTATGCAAAGCACAGAAGCCTGTACATATCTTGATATGGTCGTATGTCAAATTGAATACGTATTGCCGCTTTTTGCGCATGAAGGCAAGACAGATATCGTTGTTGGCATCGGCTGTACAGGTGGAATGCATCGCTCTGTAGCATTTGCCAATGCATTGTATCAAAAGTTAAATTCGGATGGTCATCCGGTTGAAATTGTACATCGGGACATTATGCGCGACCAGGCGGCAGAGCAGGCTGCAAAGCGCCAGGATACAAAATGAAGAACCCGCATAAAAACGCAAAACGTTCGTCACGGACATCCGGTATTATAGCGTTTATTGTCGGATTGCTTGTGCTGGCCATTGCACTTGGCTGGATTGTTTATTGCGGCCAGTACGATCTTGCAATGGGATGGTATGCGCTGGCTGGCGTGGGAATTTTGTCGGCGGCATGGCTGATTTATACCGGATTGACACATTTGCTTGCGGAATCTGCTTCTCAGGCGCAGGGAATTGCGGACGGATTGCGGCGTATGGAACAACAGCGGCGCCTGATGCGCGGTCCGCGTGTTGTTGCCATTGGCGGCGGAACGGGTTTGCCCAGTCTTTTGCGCGGCCTGAAGGCGTATACATCCAACATCACTGCGATTGTGACGGTTGCAGATAATGGCGGTGGAACCGGAAGATTGCGGCATGATATGGGCATTGTTGCGCCGGGCGATATTCGAAATTGTATTGTGGCGCTTGCCGACGCGGAACCGACGCTGCAAGCACTTTTTTCCTATCGCTTTGGAGAGGGTGAACTGCGCGGACAGAGCTTTGGCAACCTTTATCTTGCTGCCATGAGCGAAGTGACGGGTGGTTTTCTTGAAGCGGTCCGGTATACAAGCGATGTACTGGCGGTTAAAGGTGAAGTTTTGCCTGTAACGCTGGAGAGTGTGAATTTATGCGCGGAGTTGGATGATGCAAGTCGGGTATTTGGTGAAGCGCAGATTCCGCAGATAGCGGCAAGACGCGGACAGCGCATCCGGCGTCTTTTGCTGGATCGTGCGTGTCATGCAACGGATGAAGCGCTGGACGCGATTCGGCAGGCAGATCTGATCGTCTTTGGACCGGGCAGCCTGTACACCAGTGTGATCGCAAATCTTCTGGTTGGCGATATTGCACGGGAAGTACGTCGGGCGCGTGCAGCAAAAATACTGGTCTGCAATATTATGACGCAGCCGGGAGAGACATCCGGGTATAAGCTCAGCGATCATGTGCAGGCGATTTTATCGCATGGCGGACGCGGCGTTATTCATAGCGTTGTGTGTAATAAGCGACAGGATATTCCCGATGAGATCCTTTCACGATATGCACAAATGGGTGCGCAAATGGTTGAAAATGATGTGAAGGATTGTGAAGCACTGGGAGTACGTGTTTTTGCATATGATTTGGTAGATTTGCAGGATGCGCATGTACGCCACAGTGCTGAAGCACTGGGACACGCGGTGATGGAAGTATATCGTCAAACGCGTTTTATGGATTCCGTCATTTTACGAAAGGCAAAGCAGGAGTAGGTGAAATGGCATCGTTTTCCTCACAGACCAAAATAGAGGCTGCACGTGTTGCGGTAAAGAGTGCTTGCTGCCGCCGCGCGGAGCTTTTGGCATTAACACGTTTTTGCGGCGTGATCGGCATCAGCCGCGCGGGACTGAATGTGACGCTGGGTACATCGCTGGAACCGGTTGCGCAACGAATTTTGTCTTTGATACAAAAGGTATACGGGTTTGATTGCGATATCCGTCGTGTGGAGCGCGAGCAGCTGAACCGTCATGCGCGTATGCAGATCAGCATAACGGGTCAAGACGCAAAACGGTTGCTGTTGGATTGCGGTATGCTGCATGCCGATTCACAGGATGCGCTTTCTTTTGAGGAAGGCATCGGTTATGTACCGCAGCGCGTCTGCTGTCGTGATGCATATTTGCGTGGGGTATTTCTTGCCTGTGGCACCATATTTCCGCCGCAAAAACGATACCATCTTGAGTTTCTAATGGACACTTCACAGATGGCAAGTGAGCTTTGTGATGTATTCTTTTCGGCAGGCTGGAATGCACATATGACGCAGCGGCGTGAAAGAAGTGTTGTTTATGTCAAAGAGTTTGAATGTATTGCGCAGTTTCTGGCGCATATTGGCGCACATGCCGCATACCTGCATATGGAAGATGCGCGCATGCTGCGCGAAATAAAAAACGAAGTGAACCGCAGCGTAAATTGCAGTACCGCCAATATCAAGAAAACGACGGATGCGGCAGCAAAACAGATCCGTGCAATTTTGCTCCTGGAGCGGGAGGGAGTACTGCGCGGACAGCCGCTTGGCGTGCGGCAGACCGCAGAAATGCGGCTGGAGTATCCGGAGGCCTCTCTGGACGAACTTGCACAAATGTCCAATGTCAGTCGTTCGGGAATTAATCATCGATTGCGCCGGCTGGTGCAGCTTGCCCAAGCACTAGGCGGTGAGGATGCATAAATGATTTCGCAAAGCAAAAGCAACAATGTTGGTTGCTTTGCAGGATAAACAATCGAAAAAAGATGGAGGGAAACGATTATGGTAAAACAGGATATCGTCATTGCCAATTTGGATACGGGTTTTGTCTCGTTACTGGCCAATACTGCGGAGAAGTTTCGTTCGCAGATTATGTTTCGCCAAGGTTCCAGACTGATTAATGCAAAGTCCGTTGTGGGCATCGCAGCCATCGCACAGCCGAATACACCAATCAGTCTTACCGTTGTATGTGATGGCCGTGATGAAAAGAAGGCTTTGCAGGCGATCGTTGCGCTTGTGGAAGAGAACGCAAAATAAGTTTTCGCAGGAGGAAAAAATCGATCTTGTCTGAGTTTGCACATCTTCATGTTCATACACAATATAGTCTCCTGGACGGCGCTTGCCGCATTGACAGATTGCTTGATACGTGTCAACAGATGGGCATGGATTCCATCGCAATTACGGATCACGGCGTCATGTATGGTGTGATTGAGTTTTATCAACAGGCCATAAAACGTGGAATCCGGCCCATTATCGGCTGTGAAATGTATGTTGTGCAGGACATGGATCAGAAGACGTCGCGCTTTCGTGATTATGCCCATTTGATTTTGCTGTGTGAGAATCAGACGGGATATCGGAATCTTGTTTATCTTTGTTCCGAAGCGTTTACGCGCGGGTATTATTACCGCCCGCGCATTGACTATAATCTGTTGAAGGAACATTGCGAAGGACTGATCGGGCTCTCTGCCTGCCTGAGTGGCGATATCCAGCGACTTTTGCTCAATGGTTCCTATGAAGAGGCCAAAAAGCTCGCATTGGAATTGGATGAAATGTTTGGACATGGCAACTTCTTTTTGGAGCTGCAGGATTCCGGACTGATTGAACAGAAAAAGGTTAATGCGCTTTTGGATCGCCTGCATCGGGAAACGGGCATTGACTATGTGGCGACAAATGACGTGCATTACATTGCCCGGGAAGATGCGGCAGCGCACGAGGTGCTGCTCTGTATCCAAACAGGCAAGACGATGGACGATGAAAAACGCATGCGTTTTGAGACGGATGAGTTTTATCTGCGTTCGCCGGAAGAAATGAAGCGGCGTTTTGCACAATACCCTGGAGCAGTGGAAAACACGATGCAGATTGCGCAGCGCTGCAACGTTTCGTTTGAATTTGGCAAGTATCGATTGCCCAAATATGATCTTCCAGAAGGAACGGATGCATTTTTTTATCTGGAGGACTTGTGCCAGGCGGGAATGACGCGAAAATATGAAAAAATCGATGATTCCATGCTGAAGCGTCTGTCCTATGAACTTGACACGATTCGGCAAATGGGATTTGTCGATTATTTCTTAATCGTCTGGGATTTTATTAAATATGCCAAAGATCATGGAATTGCTGTAGGGCCCGGACGCGGCAGTGCAGCAGGGTCGCTTGTTGCATACTGCCTGGATATTACCACGATTGATCCGCTGCGCTACGATTTACTGTTTGAGCGCTTTTTAAATCCGGAACGCATTACCATGCCGGATATTGATGTTGACTTCTGTTATGAAAGAAGACAGGAGGTCATCGATTATGTGACACGAAAATATGGTGCAGATCGCGTATCTCAGATTATTACATTTGGTACGATGGCTGCACGTGCTGTCATTCGTGATGTGGGGCGTGCGCTTAACATGCCTTATGCACAGGTGGATCGCATTTCCAAGGCGGTACCATTTGAATTGGGGATGACGATTGACAAAGCGCTGTCCATGAATCCGCAGCTTGCCCAGATGCGCGACAATGATGCACAGGTTGTGCATTTGCTTGAAATTGCCCGCACTTTGGAGGGCATGCCCCGACATGCTTCCACGCATGCCGCAGGCGTTGTAATTTCGCGTGATCCTTTGAATCAGTATGTACCGCTGCAATTAAACGATAACGTTGTTACAACGCAGTTTCCTATGACGACAATCGAGCAGCTGGGTCTTTTAAAAATGGACTTTCTGGGCCTGCGGACGTTGACGGTAATTCGGGATGCGGTACAGATTGTAAAACAGCAGACAGGCCAGACACTGGATATGGAACACATCAGCCTGGATGATCCTGCTGTATATGAACTGATGTCGCGTGGTGATACGGATGGTGTATTCCAATTTGAAAGTGCCGGAATGCGTGTGTTCCTGCGGGAACTGAAGCCCAGTACGTTCGAGGACCTGGTGGCGGGCGTTTCTTTGTATCGCCCGGGTCCTATGGATTCCATTCCGCGTTATGTGCAGGGAAAGTATCATCCTGAAAGCGTGCGGTATGCGGCGCCTGTGCTTGAAAAGACGCTTTCGGTAACATATGGCTGTATGGTTTACCAGGAGCAGGTCATGCAGATTGTGCGAGATATGGCCGGCTATTCACTCGGACGCAGTGACCTGGTACGTCGTGCAATGGCAAAAAAGAAAGCCGACGTCATGCAGCGCGAACGGGACATTTTCATTCATGGGTTGGTAGAAAACGGCAAGGTTGAGGTGCCCGGCGCTGTGCGCATGGGATTCGATGCGGATGTAGCGGCACGCGTTTTTGACGAAATGACGTCGTTTGCCGAATATGCGTTCAATAAATCTCATGCGGCAGCATATGCGCATGTTGCTTATCAGACGGCATATCTGCGTGCGCATTATCCGGTTGCCTTCATGACGGCGCTTTTGAATAGTTTTGTGACATCGCGCGATAAGGTTGCACTGTATGTCCAGGCGGCCCGGCGCATGCATATTGACGTCCTGCCGCCGGATGTGAATAAGAGCTATGCAAAGTTCACCGCAGATGGGCAGAATATTCGCTTTGGCCTGGCGGCTGTGAAACGCGTTGGTGTTTCTGCAGTGGAGCAAATTGTTCGTGAACGGGAAGAAAACGGGCCATATCTTGGATTTGCGGATTTTTGCCGTCGCGTCAGTGCGGATTGTGTAAACAAAGCGCTTTGTGAGTCGCTGATCCTGGCGGGGGCTTTCGATTCTTTTGGCGTATCTCGTTCGCGTATGGCGGCTGGGTATGAAGCCATTTTGTCCGGCATTCAAAATGAAAAGAAAAAGAATATTGCGGGACAGGTTAGTCTTTTTGCCATGGATGAGGTTTTTTTACCCGACGTCACGGCAGAGCACTGGCCGGATGTGCCGGAATACACGCAGCAGGAAAAGCTTAGCTATGAGCGGGAAATGACCGGTGTTTATATCAGCGGTCATCCGCTGGATGATTATGCCGGTCTGGTTGCGCAAAATACGGTGCGAAGCAGCGATATGATGCCTGCGGAATCGGAAGAAGGGGATGTACCCATGCCGGATCAGATGGGCGATGCCGCTGTGCAGGATGGCATGCAGGTAACGTTTGTCGGATTGATCAGCAGCTTAAAGACAAAGATTACCAAGTCCTCCACAATGATGGCGTTTGTTCAAATGGAGGATTTTGTCGGCGAACTTGAAGTAATTGTATTTCCGCGTGTTTATCAGCAATATGCGTCTTTGCTGGCACAAGATGCCGTGCTGTGTGTGCATGGCCGTGTCAGTAAGCGCGAAGACGAGGATGCAAAAATTCTTGCAGATTCTTTTTCTCCTCCGGAAGCAGGTTCGCTGGGCAGGTCTGCGGTAAAGCAGAAACTGTACCTTCGCATGCGGCAATCGCAAAAGGATGCGCCGGTGCGGCAGATTAAGGAAATACTGCAGCGCCATCATGGCGATATACCCGTTTATCTGTATTTTCAGCCGGATAAAACGACCTTTCGTATGAGCGAAGAATACAATGTCCAAAAATGTGAATCGCTGCAGAAGGAATTGCATGCCTTTTTTGACGAAGATTCGGTCAAATGGATACAGACATAAAAATCTTGTAGGTTTTTTGTGGAAAAATGCTTTGTCAGCGGGTATAATGAATGATACATCGGTGAAGATGGCGAAACGATGTATCAGCAAGACGGAAGGGGAGTTTTATGAAACGCATCGGTGTTTTGACAAGCGGCGGTGACGCACCCGGAATGAATGCTGCAATCCGTGCTGTAGTGCGAGTTGCATATGCCAATGGCATTCAGGTTTATGGCGTCAAAGGCGGGTATAATGGATTGATTGAAGGGGACATGCGTGTTTTGAGCAGACGCGATGTCACCGGTATCTCCCAACATGGCGGTACAATTCTGCACACGGCTCGCTGCCCCGAGTTTAAAACGGAAGCCGGCCGGCAGAAAGCTGTTATCAATTTAAAGGCCAATGGC
>JAHZHV010000250.1:9174-12051 GCA_019420085.1 Christensenella sp. | reverse complement strand
TGCAGCTGGGAAAGGTCGGTAAACAGCCGCTTGCCCGCAAAGCCGGTATGCCCGGTCAGTACCGTATGGGAATCCGTGCCGCCCACGGGCAAAGACGTGTTTTGCAGATGCCCGACGCCCTGCGCCAGCACCTGCGCGGTCGTACCGTGGTAGATGGGCAGATTGACGTCGATTTTGGGGATCTGCACATAGCCCATCATGCCGTTTCCCTCCGCGTTCAAAAGATCGGCGTAGGGCTTGACCGTCGGGTCCAGCACAAGCGCAGGATCAAACGGGTCGGTTAAAAAGGCCTCCGATTTCAGCAGATTCCGGTTGTATTCCTGCGCCGCCTGCCACTGCGCCTGCAGCGCCTGGCGTCCAAGCTGTTCCATCGCCGCGTCGTACTGCGCCGTCACATGGGACTGGCTGCGCTCATACAACATGTTGCTGACCGCCGGATACAGCACGGCGGCGATTCCCGCTGCAAAAAGCAGCAGGATCACCAGTACCATGGAAAATCGTTTCATCATTCTTTCAGATAGCCAAAAAGGGAGCAATGCGGCTCCCTTTTTTGGTTCCTCCCTTCGCACGGATGCGCTCAGAACTTTTTCTGGGCTTTTGTGCGGTAGACGGCAAGCAGGATCACGCCCGTGCAAAGCAGGCCAAGCCCGATGGCGGTGATCAGCAGCGTGCCCGCGCCGCCGGTTTGCGGCAGTGTAAAGCCAAACGCATTTTTGGTGTTCTCCACTTCCAGCGCGACCACGCCCGCCGTTACCTGCGCCTGCGCCGCATTGACGCTCGCCTCGGCCACGCCGTCTTTGTCCTCGTCGGCAATCACAATGGTGATGGGTTCTGCAAGACGGGTATAGCTCTCCTGCGTGGCGGTCTCCGAAAGATAATAGGTGCCCGGCGCAAGGCCATACAGATTCAGCTGTCCCTGTTCATCCACATACAGCGTCTGTCCCTGCCCCGCCGTGCGCCAGTATCCGCCCGCATCCGACGCGGCAAAGGACACCGGATTGCTGAGCACGCCTTCGGTATTGGTCTGATACAGCATAAAGGCGATCGTATCCGCCAAAATTGCGGCGCCGTCCGAGAGCGTCTTTTGCACGCCGATGCCGTAGGTAAAGACGCGGGTTGCCGCCTCGGCCGTCTGCGCCGGCGCCGTCATGCCGCTTCGCCGGTAACTTGCATGGGCGCTGTTTGAAAGTTCGCTTGTAAACGCCCCGTCCGTGGCGACGGCTGCGTCGTATGCGACGGTGATGGTCTGCGCCGCCGTCTGATGGGCGTTGATCTTTGCAAGGCCGTCTGCGGTAAAGGTAAGATTGAGCACGGCGTCCCCGTAATGCAGTTCATAGTCGCCGCTTTGAAGCTCCTGCGGCGTATCCTGCGTATAGACCGGCGCCTCCATCGCCGTGCCGTTCAGGCTGACCGTCACGGAATCGACGTCAATTTCCAGCGTGCCGCCCGGATTGGTATCGGTGATCGAAAATGCGGTAAACGGGCTTGCCGTGCCGGTTTCGGGCGCGGGAATCGAAACTGCAAGCGTATAGGCAAGCGTCTGCGCGGCGTCGGCGTAGATATCGCCGCCGGCATAATCGGAGCCGTCCCCGTCGTCCACGCCCTTTGTCAGGGTGATCTGCGCGGTGCGCACCTTGGGATAGGCGTAAACGCTGTTTTGCCAGGCGCCGCTTTGGCCGTCCTGCACATACATGGGCACGGACACGACAAACGGCGCAAGATCCGTCGCGGCGCTTGCGGGCAGCGCGCTTTTGCCGACAAGATACAGGCCGCAGGGAATATTCGTAAATTCCGCCGCGCCGTTTTCATCGGTGACGTCGTTTACCGCGCCGTTTGCGGAAAGATACGCTTCAACGGCGTCCTGATCCGCTTTTTCCAGCGCGTCCTGCACCGTTTCGGGCGCAAAATAATGGTTCCCTTCGTCGCTTGCCACGGCCTGTTCCGCCGAAAGGCCGAGCAGCGTCAGCGCCCCGGACGTTTTCTCCAGGCCAAAGGCAACCTGGGTGCGGACGGCGCCGCCTTCATCGGTGCTGGTCAGTTCCGCCACGGAGCCGATTCTAAGGGCGTTGAGTCCCACGCCCGCGACCGGTTCGGCGTCGATCGTCATCTCTGCGCCGGTGCCCGCCGTATCGGGCGCGCGGTCGTAGACGGTGACAAAGATATTGCCCGTGCCCGTCTTTTCGGTGACTTCGTTGACCGTGCCGGCGGCCAGTGCGCCGGGAACCGCCAGTCCAAGGCTCAGGATCAGGACAAGCAGCGCGGCAAACAGCCGCTTTACAGATTTTGCGTTCATGTTTGTTCCTCTCTTTCTTTGAAAATGAAGAAAATTCCTGTTCAGCGAACCTTCTTACAGGTTGCATCGCATCCGCCGCCATGGGCGTGCCGGCGGCGCCGCAGTACGCACGCGCCGGCGATCGACGCGGCGATCATGCCGGCGCCCGGCAGCACGGGCAGATACACGCCGCCAAAGCGCCCGGCAGCGGGCAGATACGAAACGCCGGCGTTGACCACCGTGTAGGTGACGGCGTAGGAAACCGTGTCCTGCACCGTGTACGGCGTTTGCACGTACATCGGCGCGTCCAGGCGCTGGTATCCTGCCGGCGCCTGCGTCTCGGTCAGGCGGTACAGGTACCCTTTCCCGTCCGCAAACACTCTGGCGCTCAGGTCATAGAACACGGCTCTGCCGTCCTCGCCGCAGGAGACGGTCACCGCCGAAAACGACGGATCCGGCGCGTAGTTGACGCCCTCGTACGCAATCGTGCCTTCGGTATCCGCCACAAGCCGCTCCAGCAAAAACTGCGCGCCCGCAAGCGGTATGCCATCGGTATCCGTCTTTTGCACGATCAGCTGCGCGTCGGCAAGGTAGACCTCCACCTC
>JAHZHV010000250.1:4750-9164 GCA_019420085.1 Christensenella sp. | reverse complement strand
CTCGGCCCCGTCGGAGACGACCAGCGTCTCTCCGGTGGGAGACCAGCCGTCCACATAGCAGTCAAGCCACAGCGTCTCAAGGTCGCAAAGCGCAAGCGTATCGTCAAGCGACGCGTCGACGTGAAAAGAAGTCTGCGCGCCCTCTTCCAGGCAGGTGATGGACATTTTTTGATAGCGTTCGTACAGATCGCGCTGCGCCGCATCGGCACTGCCGGCATACGCCTGAACGCTTCCTGCCATGTTCACAAGGCGCTGCAGCGTACCTGTCATGTCAAAAAGCGAGATGATCTGACCTGTGGAGGCGGGGATGCCGGTGATGCGCACCTGATTTTCGGGCGAATACGCGCCGCCCCGCATCCGGTAGAAGGTGATGTTGTAATGGATTTTGGCGTCGTTGCTGACGTAATAGAAGAAGATGTTGTTGCTGGATGCGTCCGTCTGCAGCTGAAGCGACTGGGAAAAGTCTTCATAGACGGTATATCCGCTGATCGGCGGCGCGTTCTGCGTAACATACGTCGTGTCGATGGCGCCGTCGATTTGCATGGACAGCTGCTGCGTCTGCAAAAGGTACGGCGCGGCGGCGCTGATCCGGAAAGAGCGGTCAAACGTGTCCTCATAGGAATCCAGTGCGCCCGACGCCACCGCCACGGCAAGGTCAATGGCATGCACGTTGTACACGACCTCGTCCGTGGGCTGGTAGAGGAAAAAGGCATAGTAGGTATACGTCCCGTCCGGATACGCCACGCGCCAGGTGTTTTCCCGCACCGCCGAAAGATCGTCCTTTGCCACGGTCTGCGTCCGTTCGTCGGCAAAAAGGTCAATCTGCGCCTGTCGGGGCAGCCACTTTGTGCCCGCGCCGTCCGTGGCGTATTCCCATGCCGTGTAGGTATAGGTACTGCCGGTATAAAGGCTTGCCTGCTCCTGCGTGCCCAGCACATAGTACGTCTTTTGTCCGATCGTGATGGTGTTTGTTTCACTGGTCCGGACGGCTTCCCCACCCTTGGGCGTAAAAACGCGGCCCGGCGCCGATGCCTCTTTTTCCACCAGATGGTAGATCACGGCGTTTGCATCGCCCTGCGGCTCCCACGCCGCGTAAAGGATTCGGTCGGACGCGACGACGGAGGCGTCGTTTGCGTAGCTGTAGCGATAGCCCGTCTGCGCCGGGTAATAAAACAGCGCGCCGTTTTCATCGCGATGCAGGAGGAATGCGTCGCCCACGTGATTGCGGTATACATACCCCTCGTCGTAGGACGCAAGGCTCTGCATACCCGTCAACACGTCCTGCAGGTAGACCCGCGTGCCCGATTGCGGCGCATCGTCAAAGTAAAACCAGCCGTCAAAGGCATATCCCGTGCGCACGGGCTTTGCCGGTTCTTCCAAAACGGTGTTGACCGCGGCATTGACGCTGACATACCGCTCGTGATTGTAGGCGCCCTCCTGGCCCATGTAGCAGTAGTACCGGTCAATCAGATGAGAGCTTTGCGGATCAATCTGGCTGATTTGCAGCAGTCCCTCCACCGTGGATATCCGGCCGTTTCCGACCCAGTGATCCGCCTCCTGACTCCAAACGGCCACCTGCCCGACCTGGCAGGTGTACAGCGTGTCGACAAAAAGCCTGTCATCCGGCTTGCTTTGGATGTACCAGTAAAGCGGCGCCGTCGCATCCTGCGTCTGATGCGGATAGTAAATCAGGATCGTTTCCCCGTCCTGCCCCGTTACGCTGGTGAGTGTATAGTCGATATTATCCTGCCACACCCCGCCGTTTAGCGCATACGTCGTGGTATAGCGGGGCGTAAACCAGCCGGCGTACAGCGTATTGTTGGACAGCATGCGCTGCATCTCGTTGTCGCTTGACCAGTCGATGGGAACCGTCTGCATCGGGTTTTTGTACCAGCGCCAGAAGTAGTACTGGTTCTCGCCCGCAGACTGGTAGGGATACGCAAGGCCGCCGCCCGTTTTCGCGGTCAGCCAGTCGATCACCTCCGTCTGCGACAGCGGCCAAAGCGCGCCGCCGTAGCGGATGGAAGCCGTGCCGTCCGCGTTGACGCGCACCCAGCCTTGCCGCGCAAGCGTTCCCGTGTCCGACGCGCCGCCGGACAGGCAGGAAAATTCCTGCGTCAAAAGCGCTTCGGACACTTGATACCTGCCCTCGACATTCTGAATGTCCAGCGTATAAAGCTCGCGTTCGTAGAAAAAGTAGACGTCGCCGCCCTGCGCGGTATCCGGACCGTCATATGCCTTGCCGCGTGAAACAAAGCCCTGATGCGAAGGCTGGTTCTGACCCGACAGCGTCGACGTGGAATACTGCACGGAAAAATCCGCATCATAGACAAACACGCCTGCGTTCCATGACACATACTGTCCGTCGGCATAGACGCCGGCATCCGCGCGCCGCGCTTCAAAGCGCGGTATATCCGCATCCTCTGCCGAGACGGTCGTGTCCAGCGCCTCATACAGGAAATGATACCGGTATACCTGTGCGCCCATGGCCCAGTAGGCCACCATCTGATGCGTCACCGTGCCGCTGCCGTCATCCGGCGCGGCCGTCCACGACGCTTCGCTTTTGCCCGAAGCCGTGACGTTCTGATCCATCGTCGAGTAGACGTTCAGGATGTTTTTCTGATTGCTGCCAAGGGTAAAGACGTTGCGGTAGTAGCTGCCCGAATCGGTGCCCATGCTGATGTAATTGCAGCCGCCGTAGCTGCCCGCAATATTGTCCACCGTCGGCCACAGCGCGGAGATATCCGCCTCAAAGCGCGCCGTGACGGTGTATACATAGCAGTTGTAATCCACATCCCACCAGGGGCCCGGCGCGCGGATCGTGCGCGTGCCGTAGCGCCCCACGGCCGCGCGGGGATCGCGGTCCATCGCCTGCGTCAGACGGTAGATGCGCTGCACCCGCATCGACGCATAGGTCTGCCCGCCACCGTCGGACGCCGTCACGCCATCGCCAAAATCGGTAAAGGCAAACGCGGCGTTTCCGGCGTTCGTCCAGGCGGATCCTTCAAAGGTGCCCGGCGTACCGGTCGCCACCTGCAATGTACCGCCGTCTTCTCTTGCCAGGATAAAGGAAAGCGTGTACAGATTGCGCGTGTAATAGAGGTTGATCGTGGTGGTGCCGTCGCCGTTTACCCTGACGGTGTATTCCTCCTGCGTAATCGCGCCGTCGGAAACGCCGCCCGTGCCGGTCGCCTGCGCGTTGGCCACGTTGCCGGGGCTTTCCCTGGTATCCTGCGGGCTGTAGGCAAAAAAGTCTGCGTATGCCGCGTCGCCGTAGCGGCTGCGCATGAGCGCGTCAAAGTTTTCCGCCGCGACCGCCGCGCCGTTCACTGCGTCCGGCCAGCCCGCGCCGCTGATACGCACGCCGCCGTCCAGGCGGACTTCAAGGGCGGCTTCCGTCGATACGCCCTCCACCGTCACGGTATAGGCGTTTTGGAAGCTTGCCGCGTTTCGGCTCTCGACCCAGTAGACGAGGCGCACGCAGGTTTTGTCCGGCACCCACGTCACCACGGCGTACAGGTCGTGCGCCGGCATCGTGCCGCCGGTATCCTTCGCAACGCTAAC
The DNA here is from genome assembly GCA_019420085.1 of Christensenella sp. GTDB lineage: Bacteria > Bacillota > Clostridia > Christensenellales > Maliibacteriaceae > RGIG9107. Next base: position 5,600 of record JAHZHV010000250.1, on the reverse strand, counting down.
CAGTTCCCCGGCGTCATTCAGGCGATACCAGCTTACGTTGTCCGCCGTTACCGGCCGATACCCCGCGCGCGTGAGCTTCTCATACACCGTCTGCAAAGACGGCATCGGCTCGCCGTAGCGCACCTTGACCGGATCGATCTGCACCTCGGCCGTGCCGGTCTGCATGTAGATAAAGTAGCTTGCCCGATCGTAATAGACGCGGATGGTCGCGTTGCCGTCCGCGTCAAAGCCGACGTTCGGCGTTCCCTGCCGCAGAACCACGCCCTCATGGACGGCCGACCAGCAGTCCGCGCGAACTTCAAAGCCGTCAAAGCGCACATCGCTTCCAAGATCCGGGTTCTGCAGGACGGCGACGCGGCTTGCGTAAGCGGCGCTTTGCGCTTCCAGCGTCCCGACCTTTGTATAGCCCATGCCGCCGCCGGGCTGCTGCTGATAGTACTGCACCGTGTATGTAATCCGCGCCGGACGGTAGGTCACCGTCAGCGCAAGAAAGTTCGTCGCGGCGCTGTGCGCCTGGTCGCCAAAGGCCGCGTCCACGTCGACGCTGACCGTCCCGCCGTCCCAGGAAACGCCCGTCTGCGGCGCCGCCTGCGCCGTATAATGGGCGATGGCGGGAATCTCCACAAAAAATGTCAAGCGCCCGTTTTCCACATCCGCCGCGCTTTTTTGCACGGAAACGGTATTGCCCATGCGAACGCCGTTTTCATCCAGGAAGTAGACGTTAAACACATACATGTTTTCCGCGCGGAACTGCGCCGTAAAGACGGCGTCCTGCGTGACGGTAAAGCCCGTGCCGCCGTCCATCAGCTTCCAGCTTGTAAAATGCTGCCCCGCCTTTTGGGGCACAGGG
>JAHZHV010000250.1:0-4740 GCA_019420085.1 Christensenella sp. | reverse complement strand
TAAAATACGCCGTATCGGCAAGGCTGAAGGTGTAATAATACGACTGCGACGCATCGTGCATATGACGCGTGACGGTAACCGCGCCGTACGTCATGCCGCCGGCGCTGATATCCACCTTTGCGGTATTCTCCTGCGACCAGACGACGCCGTCCGCCGTCCACGGCGTCTGCGCATCCGTCCAAAGCGTCGCCCCGTAAGGCACGCGCACCGACCAAAGCTGCCCTTCACTGTCCCGAAACGACGCGCTGTACATGCCCGCCTGCCACCCCGCGGCGATCACGGTGTCCGCCGTGAGTGTAAACGCCTCGTCCGCGCCCAGGGACACGCCGTCGATCTGCCAGCCGGTAAAGCGGTATCCGGCCCGGTACGGCTGCCGGGAAAGCAGCGCGCCCAGCGTCTCGTCCATCTTCAGCGTGACGCCCTGCCCGGCCTGTGTCTCGGTCACGGTGCGCGTCCAGCGGGTCGCCTGGACGCTGGAGCGGTTCCATCCATAACCGCGCATGTCGTTGACCTGTCCGCCGTCCAAGTCCAGCGTCAGGACATAGGAACTGCACGGCGCCGGAATTTCGTCCGCCGCGTCGTCCGTCACACCGCTTCTTTGCGCCGTATCGCCCTGCGCGGCAAGCACCGGCGTGCCGTCGTCATGCAGCGCGCCCGTGTCCTTCCACTCCGCTTCCACGGCGCCCGTATCCGCCTGCCCGCGCTGCGGCGCGGTCCCTGCCAGCGCCTGCGTATCCTGCTGCGCGGACGATGCAGAAACTGCCTGCGTATCCTGCGATGCGGCCGTATCCTGCGGCAGCGTCTGCGCTGCCTGCATAAAATCGCGAATGAGCAGAGGACAAGCCACAAGTACCAGTACCACAATGCATGCAAGATATGTTAAAACCGTCTTTCTCATATCCGGCTTTCCTCCTTCATTGATTCTTTCTCCTGCGTACGCGCGCGGTATCCCCCGCCCTGATTGCGCACAAGGCCGGCCGAACCGGGCACAGGCGGCGCAACCGCCAAAAGCGGCGCGAAGCGCTGAAGAAACGTCGATGCCTGCGCAAAGGCCGCAGCGTCGTGTACCTGCGGCGCGAAGCTTTCCTGTGCAGGTGCGGCGCCGTCGTCGGTGCAATACACCACATAGCGATGCGTGCCCACGCCGTAGGGATGGCAGGTCACAAGCGTCAGCATCGTCTTTGACGCCTGAATCAGCACGGCCTCCACATCGTCCGGTTCAATGATCGAGGTGCTTTGCACGGTATAGTGCCGCACGCCCCAATAGGTGGTCAGCGTCATTTTGTCGCCCGGCTGCAAAACCTGTATTTCCCGCAGGAACGGCACGCCGCCGTAGCCGCGGTGTCCGGCAATGACGCAGTTGGTATTTTCCCCGCCGATGGGCATGCTGCTTTGCCCCAAAATGGCGACGCCGCGCGCCATATTTTCCTTCGTCGCCCCAAGATACACCGGCAGCGTCTGCTCCATGGCCGGAATATGCAGCACGGCCACAACGGGCGCGGAAATTCCATACCCGGATAAGTCAATCGGCGCCTGCTCATAGCTCCAGGCGTCCTTCAGGCCGCTTTGCCTGCTGCGATACAGCGACTCGTTATAGCGCTGCATCGCCGCAAGAAGCTGCGCATACGGCTTTTCGTCCGCCGTATCGGACGCCGCCGCCTTATCCGGCGCCTGCGCGCACGCGGCTTCAAACGCGGCGATGCTGCTTTGCATGCCGCGGCGCACCAGATATCCGGAAACAGGGTAATACAAAAGCACGGCCGCGCCCAGCAGCAGAAAAAGTCCCGCCAGTATGCCGATCCATTTGCGCATAAGTCGTGTTTTCCCCCCTTTTTCCCGGACAAAAAAGGCGATGCCCGCTTTGCGCCGTGCCGGGATACGCCGCGCGTACGCGGACACAAATCCCAAAAACATCGTGCGCCGGACACTGCCCCGGGCTGCATTTGATGGGGTGATTGTAGCACATTCAAAAACCAACTTAATGGATTCGGCACCGAATTGACGAACGCTTGACTTTTTTTGCACTGCTTTTGCAGCGGGCGGTGCGCAAAGGATGCTATAATACTCGAAAGCGCATTGAAAAAGCATGAGAAAGGACGGTGGCCAAAGCATATGAAAAAGCTTTTACTGATCGATGACGACGCGGATTTTCTGGAAAGCAACCGTCTGTATTTTTCCAAAAGGCACTATGCGGTCTTTTGTCAGAGCGACCCGTATGAAGCGCTTTCGCTTCTGGCCTCGCTTGCAATGGACTGCATCATTTTGGATATCGACATGCCGCAGTGCAGCGGGCTTGAAGTCTGCCGGAAAATCCGCAGTCTCAGCGCGGCGCCCGTCATCTTTGTCTCCGGCATGGCGGACGCCGCAACGCGCATCGCCAGCTTTCGGGTCGGCGGGGATGATTTTCTTGCAAAACCCTATGACATTGTGGAGCTGGAACTGCGCATTCAGGCGCGCATCCGCAAAAACGAACAGGTCTTTTTCTCCGACAGCATGCGTTTTGGCGACCTTTGCATCGATGAAACCACGCGAACGATCTCCTACCGCGGCACGATGGGCGACTTCAGCGCGCTGCAGTTTGACATCGTCGCCCTTCTGGCGCGCAATCCGTCAAAGGTCTTTTCCTATGAACAGCTCTACCAGCAGGTCTGGAACGAGCCCATTTTAAACAGCCGGCACAATTTGCAGGTGGCCGTGGCGACCGTCCGGCAAAAGCTGGCGCGGCTTTGCGGCGGGCGGCAGTACATCCGCACCGTTTCGCGCAGGGGATACTGTTTCTATGCCGAAGAAGCGCCGCCGGACGATCCGGCGGCGGATGCAGCGGATAAAAAAGCATAAAAAAATCGGCCTTTCCCTACCGGAAAAGCCGATCTGTTTTTTTTCGTTTTATGCGTCCTTTTTGCGGAACAGGACAAAAGCCGCAACCGTAAAAATCAGGATGCATGCGGCAATCACCGCGCCTGCCGTCCTGTCCACAGCGCCCGATGCAGACTGCGACGCGTCGCCGTCCTGCAGCGCATCCGGCGTTTGTGACGGCGCGGCGCTTTGCGCCGGCGCAGGCGTGTCTTGCGGCGCGGCGCTTTGCGTCGGTTCCTGCGCCGCGGATGCCTGCGCATCGGACGCCGCCCACGCCCCATGCAGCGCCATGGCGTCGCCGGGACTTTGATCCGGCTGCGGCAGCTGCGTCTGCGGCGTATATCCGCCGCCGTTTTGCGTCTGCGACGGCGAAGGCGGCGTGCCAAAGCCCGTCTCGCCGCCGCGGCCGCCCTCGATGTCCGCTGCGGTGAATATAAAATCTTCGCCCAGTTCCAGCGCATCGCCGATAGAAACCGCGCCGTCTTGTGCCGTATGCACCAGCCGGTAGTAGCGGGGGCGCGTCTTTTGCGCTTCCTCCGACCCGTCATAGGTCAGAACCCAGGAAAAGCCGCCGTCTTTTTCCACCGTCACGGGCGCATACCCTTCCGTTCCGTCGATATCCCGCCATGTTTCGCCGTCCTGGGAGCCCTGCAGACGGACCGTGCCTGCCTGCGGCGCTTCGCCATGGAGGAACGCCATCTCAAACTGCGGCGTGATCGCTTCAAGATAGGCGTCCAGAAAAAACGGCGCCGTATCCGATGCAAAGACCACCAGGCAACAGGGCGCATCGCCGGCATACTGGTCGTATCCGGATGCAAACGTGCCGCGCACAAGCGTGCGCTGCCGGTAAAGCGGGAACGTCGATGCATCCCACAGGACGGAAACATCCTCTTCCAGCTCGGCATAGTCACGGTTGACGAAAGCCCGCACGGATGCAGGCAGCATGTCCGCATCAAACGCCGCACCGGGCTGCACGCACACGACGGGCAGCGTTTCGGGCGCATTGCGCCAATACGCCGCCGCAGTCACCCGTTCGCCGCCTTCCACGCGGCCGACGCAGGAAAACGCCGGAAGCCCCAGCGACGTCTCGCTGCCGCAGGTTAAAATGGAGCCCGGCTCCCGGACGATGGCGACGCCGTCCTCCCCCGCATCCAGCGCAACGCTGACCAGCCGAAGCTGGCCGCCGGAACGCACCCGCATAAGCGCCGCGTCCGCATCGTCCGCACGAATGCTCAGATACGGCCACAGCGTAAGACTGCCTTCCACCACAATCGTATGCCCGCCGGTATCCAGCGTGATTTGCTTTCGGTATGCGGCGTTGATATACGTATAGGACGCATCGGAGGGAACCGTCACATCCTGCGTCAGCAAAATGGCGCCGCCGGTACTTTTAAGCCGTTCCAGCGCGTCGGTCAGCTGCGCAAAGTCCGACACCTGCACCGTCTCCCGCGCCCGCACGGGCGCGGCCGGAACAAAACAGACGAACAAAAAAACAAGCAGGCATGCTATAATCTTTTTACCATATCGCAACATGACTGACACGTTATCCGACACATCCTTTTTTTTCGCACTGCGAGGTATTCCATGCTGAAAAGCGCGACGTTTCGAACCATTTGCATCATCCTGATCCTCTGTACCGCCGCCTCGGTTTTCTTTGGTCTGCTGTATCATTATGACAACAAGTATACCACAGCAAACACCGTGTCACAAGACGGCGCCGTCCTGCTGCCGGATGCACAGACCCGCGGCGTCACCTGGCTTGTGGACGGATGGCGATTCTACCCCGATCAGCTCCTTGCGCCGGGCGACAACGCCGGCGGCGGACATGCGGTTTATATCGGACAGTACTTAAGCTTCGCCCCGTTTCACGCGGACAGTTCCCCC
>JAHZHV010000025.1 GCA_019420085.1 Christensenella sp. | reverse complement strand
GATGCAGGAGACGATTGCACTGCTGCATGAGCGTGATGCCGGTATTCGCATTGTCGTAGGCGGTGCCGTGCTGACACAGGCGTATGCCGATTCTATCGGTGCAGATTATTACGCTGCTGATGCCATGCAGACGGTGCGTTATGCACAGCGGGTATTGGAGGAAAACGCGTTATGATAGAAAAACGGCGTCCGTGTGCCTAAAAAACGCATTCGGACGCCGCTTTTTTGCTGTGTAATGAAAATTGTGGGTTCACAGTCTTTTTTTTGTGATATAGCGTTGTAAAAGTGCCACAAGTGCATACATACCACCGGCTGCAAGGCACAAAATGAGCGTAGAACCCATGACAAGATCGAGATTAAAGACCTGACCGCCGTAGACGATCAAATAACCAAGGCCTGCTTTGGAGACCAGGAACTCGCCCATGATGACGCCAACCCAGGACATACCTACGTTGACTTTTAAACTTGCGATGATCGTACCGATATTTGCGGGCAATACGACAAGGCGGAAGATCTGTATCCGTGAGGCACCGAGTGTGCGCATCAGCCGTACGCTGCTTTGACTGACAGCGGCAAAGCCGGTATGCACGTTCATGATGGTCACGACAAGTGAGATCAAAAGCGCCATGGCGATAATTGCGCCTGCTCCTGCACCGATCCATACGATTAGAATCGGTCCCAATGCGATTTTTGGCAATGCATTGAGCACGACAAGATATGGTTCGATAACCTGCGCGGCACGTGGAAAAAACCATAGAAGTGCGGCAATGGCAGTGCCAAGAAGCGTGCCGAGGGTAAAACCGACGACTGTCTCCCAAAGCGTTACGCCAAGATGACGCCAAAGCGAACCGTCTAAAATCAGAGTACGTATGGCATCCAGAGCGCGAGAGGGAGAAGAAGTGATAAACGCATCGATCCAGCCAAGACGTGCTGCACACTCCCATAGCAGGAAAAAGCCGATAAAAAGAAGAATGCGTGCAAGCGCAACATACCGCTTGCTGCGTTTAAGCTGCTGAATATAGGCCTGATGCGCTGCGGATTCAGGATACATGCACGTCCAACTCCTTCCAGATCGATTCGAAATAATCGGAAAAACGTGGGTTGTTGCGGCGTGTCAGCGGAGAACCGGGCATATCCACGTCGTATTGGCGTACAATGCTGCCGGGACGGTGCGACAATAGAAGAATGCGGTCTGCCATGGACAGCGCTTCGGAAATATCATGCGTGACAAGTACGACCGTCTTGTTCTGCTCCCGCATGATACCGCAAAGATCTTCTGCTACAGCAAGACGCGTTTGTGCGTCCAGTGCGGAAAACGGCTCATCAAGCAGCAGGAGCTTGGGATCTGCCGCCAGTGTGCGAATCAGTGCGGCGCGCTGGCGCATGCCGCCGGAGAGTTCACGCGGGTATTTATCGCAGAACGCGCCAAGACCGTATTTTTCAAGTAGAACACGTACGCGCTCGCGTGCCTGGGGCGTGTTGCGTTTCTGAATCTCAAGTGGCAGAACAGCATTTTTAAAGATGGTACGCCAGGAAAAAAGATGGTCGTTTTGCAGCATGTAGCCAACCTGCGCGTCAGGTCCCTCGATTGGACGGCCCAGCAGACGCACTTGCCCGCGTGCCGGCTTCATTAGTCCTGCGGCAAGGGAAAGTACTGTACTTTTGCCGCAGCCGCTGGGACCAATGACTGCGACAAATTGACCGGGGTATACGTCGAAAGTGACGTCGCGGATGGCCTGTGTTTCATCCTGTACGGAAAAATAAGTCATCCACACGTGGGAAAAAGATAAAACAGCTTGCGTATCGTTCATGCGGACCTCCTGTGCAATACGCTGCGGATTTGCGCCTCTTTGGGCACGGACGGCAAAGTACCGGCCTTTGCCGTACCGGTACTTTACTGCCTGCGCGCCGCACGGCGTGTTATTCAACAAAGGAATCGTCGCAGAATTGTTCCAGAGGCACCGGCTCGTCGAGTTCACCGGCCTCGATCATGATCTGCATCAATTTTTCAAGAGACGCTTCATTCAGTGACGGATCGGCGCACCAGGCGTCGATGCTGCGGTAACGCTGTACGACTTGCGCCAGTACTTCTTCATCCGAGTCGGGGAAGGCGGGCGCGATGACATGTGCCACTTCGGCAGCGTCGGCATCGGCAATCCAGCGCTGTGCCTTTTCAATTGCACGTACGAAACGCGAAACAAGGTCGGGGTTTTCGGAAATTGTACTGCTTCGCGTCATATAGCAGGTATAGGCTACCTGACCTGCTGCTTCTCCGACGCTTGCAAGGACATATCCTTTGCCCTGCGATTCAAATTCGGAAGCGGTTGGTTCAAACAGGGTCACGTAATCACCCTGGCCGCCGGCAAAGGCGCCGCCCATCAGGTCAAACTGGATGTTGGTCAGTACCTCAACATCGCGCCCGGGTTCGAGACCGTTTTGCCGCAGAACATACAAAAGCGTCATAAGCGGCACACCGCCCTCGCGTCCGCCGATGATCGTGCTGCCGGCAAGATCATCCCAGGAAAAATCTTCCTGTTCACTGCGGCCCATCAGAAATGAACCGTCTGTTTGCGTCAGCTGTGCGATGACCTTGGGCGCATCTTCGTATTCGCCGTTTTGTACGTAAATGGCTGCCTCGGGTCCCATCAAAGCAAAATCTGCCTCGCCGGCAATCAGTGCGGTCATGGATTTATCGGCACCGCCGCCGTTGACCAGTTCGACGCTTAAACCTTCTTCTTCAAAATAGCCAAGGTAGATTGCTGCATACTGTGGCGCGTAGAAGACCGAATGCGTCACTTCGTTAAGCGTGATTTTGGTAAGGTCGTCGTCTTTTTTTGCACAGCCGATGCTGTACAAAAGCAGCACGGCGCACAACAACAGAATCAGGAATTTGCGCATGAAAGTACCTCCTGCATGTAAACATGTCGCAAAACGGCTGAAGATGAATTTGCCGTTGCGATGGAACAAAGCGTTCTACGGCATTCCTATGCAGGAGAAAGAAATTTTGCGCATAAAATGCAAATTGGGGATAGACAATTTAAAAAAGCTGTGCTATACTCTGATCTGTTCCGGACGTGCCAGCATAGCTCAGATGGTAGAGCAGCAGTTTCGTAAACTGCAGGTCAAGGGTTCGAGTCCCTTTGCTGGCTCCATTTTTTTCGAGGTGTAGCGCAGTTTGGTAGCGCGTTTGGTTCGGGACCAAAAGGTCGCAGGTTCAAATCCTGTCACCTCGATTGTTGCGGAAAACCCGAAAGCGTTGTTTGACAGTGCTTTCGGGTTTTCATGCGCTTTGCGTGCTTTTTTGTGAAGGAGGCTTTCAAAATGATGCGGTGTGATCTGCGTGATATTACGCGAGGCCCTCTGGCAAAACAGATTCTGCTTTTCAGTTTGCCGCTCATTGTATCCAATGTGCTGCAGGTACTGTTCAACATGGCTGATATTGCCGTCGTTGGGCGCTTCGCTGGTTCAAAACCGCTTGGGTCTGTTGGTTCAACAACGATTCTTGTGGCACTTTTTACCGGTTTTTTGATTGGTATGGGCAATGGTGTTAACGTCCTTGTAGCGCGTCATTACGGCGCGGGAAACCAGAAGGATGTTATGGAGACGGTGCACACGGCGCTTATTTTATGCCTGATTGTCGGTGCTGCGGTGCTTGCATTGGGACAGCTTTGTGTAAGACCGGTGCTTCGTCTGCTTGGCACAAAGCCTGAACTGCTGGATGGTGCGGTGCTGTACCTTCGTATTTACTTTTTGGGTATGCCGGCACTTGCTGTTTATAATTTTGGCAATGCAGTTTTTAGTGCGATTGGCAATACCAAAAAACCGCTGTATTATTTGTCGCTTGCCGGTGTGATCAATATCGTGCTGAATTTGTTTTTTGTCATCGTATGTCATCTGGATGTGGCAGGAGTCGCCATTGCCAGTATTATTTCGCAGTATGTTTCAGCAGGATTGATTCTTATTGCATTGCATCGCAGTGAAGGACCATATGCATTGCGGCGGTATTTGCTGCATATACAGGGGGATAAATCCAGACAAATTCTGGGACTTGGTATTACAGCCGGTTTGCAGCATGCAATTTTTGCAATGGCAAACCTGTTTATCCAGTCCGGAGTGAATTCCTTTGACGCGACGATGGTTTCCGGCAATGCGGCTGCTGCAAATGCCGATAGCCTGATCTATGAGGTTATGGCCGCGTTTTATACTGCCTGCGGCAGTTTCATGGCGCAGAATTACGGCGCAGGAAATCGTACGCGTGTGAAAAAAAGCTATCTTTTGTGCCTTGCATATTCCTGCGGCGTGGGACTTGTACTGGGCATTTTATCGGTCGTATTCGGTCCTCAGTTTTTGAGCTTGTTTACCGATGACCCGGCTGTTGTGCAGGCTGGCATGAATCGCATTACAGTCATGGGGCTTGCTTATTCGCTTTCGGCGTTTATGGATTGTACCATTGCCGCTTCGCGCAGCCTTGGAAAGAGCGTTGTGCCGACGATTATTGTTGTAATGGGATCCTGTGTATTTCGAATTATCTGGATCTACACCATTTTTGCATATTTTCATACCATTCCGTCGTTGTATCTTCTGTATGTATTTTCCTGGCTGCTTACGTCGATTGCCGAAATCATCTATCTTGCAGGGTGCTATCGCCGCAAGATGGCGCAGCTGCCGGCTTCGGCGATTGCAAATTGAAGTATATGCGGGCTTTCTCCGATTGGGGAAGGCCCGTTTTTGATTGGATTATGCCTGTAGCACGTCATTTTGCCGTGCATGAGAACATTCAATTGAAAAAAAGACGGAAATTGCCGCATTTTTCAAGCATTTTACGTGAAATTGGAGTCAGAATGCGATATAATGAAAAAAATATACCTGTGATGCTGGCGTCGGCAATGTCAAAATGATAACCGGCAGATACATGGGATCACGCAAACAAAACGGGCGTGATGGTAAGGAGACGACGCGATGAATCTGATGCACCTGAAATACGCGGTGGAGGTGGCCGCGACGCATTCCATCAGCAAGGCTGCGGAAAATCTGTACATGAATCAGCCGAATTTGAGCCGCGCCATTAAGGAATTGGAAGAGTCGCTCGGCGTTCAGCTTTTCAATCGTACGTCTAAGGGCATCACACTGACGCGCCAGGGTGAGGATTTCATCGTTTATGCGCAGCGCATTCTGTATCAGATCAATGAGGTTGAAGCGCTGTTTCGCGAGGGAAAGGGTGCACGCAAAAAGTTTTCCATTTCTGTGCCGCGCGCGACTTATATTTGCGAGGCGTTTACGCAGTTTGCTGCCGGTATCGACCGATCTGAAGCTGTGGAATTGTTTTACAAGGAAACAAACGCTGTGCGCGCGATTCGAAATATCCAGGATTCAGATTATAACCTCGGGATTATTCGCTATCAGACGCAGTATGATCAGCAGTTCCGCGCGATGCTGGAGGAAAAAGGATTGGAAGGCGAAACGGTATTTACATTTACGCATGTGGCGCTTCTGAGCCGTGATGATCCTCTGGCTGCTAAATCGCAGATTTGCTATAATGATCTTGTTGATTATACAGAAGTCGCGCATGCGGACCCGTATGTGCCGTCGCTTCCAATGTCGGATGTACAAAAAAGCGAATACCTCGACGGCATCGACAAGCGGATTTTCGTTTTTGAGCGAGCCAGTCAGTTTATGCTGCTGTCGCATGTGCGACATACGTTTATGTGGGTTTCTCCTGTAGAAGAGGACGTGCTTGCACAGCATGGACTTGTACAGATCCCGTGCGTGGATGAACAGCGTGTGTACAAAGATGTTTTGATTTACAAGAAAAACTACGTTTTCAGTGAATTGGACGACATGTTCGTAAGTGCGCTGTGGCAGGTTAGAAGCAGATACAGCTGAGAAACGGGGCAAAGAAGAGGGAGGGATTTGCAGAATCGATAAGGATATATCGATAAAGATATATTGATATTCCGTTAAAACATTTCCCATCGAACGGATGAAGGAGTATGATAGTGTTGCAAAAGAGCGGGGCTCTTTTGCGGCCGTGAACTTGCCGGATGCATGATGTGTGCGGCAGGCGCCGTGAAGACGGCAGACCAGATAAGGGGTGGAAAGGAAAAAATGGAAACACGAGTCACGTATCCGATCGTAGAGAATGTGGAGACGCTGGAGGCGACCATTGCACGTGTGCGCGAGGCG
>JAHZHV010000249.1 GCA_019420085.1 Christensenella sp. | reverse complement strand
GTATCGTTTCCGCCGCAGCCGCTTAGCACAAGCGACATCAGCAGCAACAAGCACAGCAGGAAAGCAATTCTTCGTTTCATGTTCCTCACCATCCACCGCGGCATAAGCAAAGCACGCGGCATATTATTTGGTGCCGAACAGCCGGTCGCCCGCATCACCCAGACCAGGCACAATGTAGCCATGTTCATTGAGGTGATCATCCACTGCCGCAACATAAATGTCTACATCCGGATGATCTTTCTGCACACGTGCAATTCCCTCCGGCGCAGCAATCAGACACATCAGCTTAATATGCCGGCCGCCGCGATCCTTGATAAAACGTACTGCGGCAGAAGCCGATCCGCCGGTTGCAAGCATCGGATCCACGACAACAATTTCACGTTCGGGCACATCAGAAGGCAATTTGCAATAATACTCTACGGGCTCAAGGGTTTCCGGGTCCCGATACAGACCAATATGTCCTACTTTTGCAGCAGGCACAAGCGTCAGAAAGCCATCCACCATACCAAGTCCGGCACGCAGAACCGGTACAATCGCCAGCTTCCGTCCGGCAATCACTTTGGATGTCGTCTTGCAAATTGGCGTCTGCACCTCAATGTCTTCCAGCGGAAGATCTTTGGTTACCTCATAGGCCAGAAACATTGAGATCTCGCTGAGCAGTTCACGGAAATCCTTTGCTCCCGCCTCTACCTGCCGCATCATCGTCAACTTATGCTGTACCAGGGGATGATCTACAATTACCAGTTTCGACATTGCTTTTGCCTCCTTACACTTCAGCCATATCTTGCAATCGCCCTATTCCCAACCATTCGGGATATTCCACCGTTTATTATACCGCCTGACACCATAAAAAGCAAATCGCTGCAATTTGCGTATTCCAATTTATTTTAAAACAAAAAGCAGGCGGCACTGCTGTTTTTTAAGCAATGCCGTCTGTCATTTTTTCCCGTTTTCCATTATTTTTCGTACAGATCTTCCAGCTGGCGAATCATGTCAAGGCGAAGCGGATGATTGCCGCCCATAACCTGGGTCTGCATCCATATCTGTACGCAATTCCATGCTACATATTGACCCACGACCTGGCTTCCGAAGCACAGGATGTTTGCGTCATTGTGGGCTTTGGTCAGGCGTGCCGAATACAAATCGCCTACCTGCGCCGCGCGAATGCCGCGCATTTTATTGGCAACAATCGCGGAAGCCGCACCGCTTTCATCCACAAGGATACCGCCTTCAACCGCCGCGTCAGCCACCAGTTTGGCAACGGCAATCGGCGCCTGATCGATTCTGCAGTCAGGATCTGCCTGAGGACTTACGTCCACCACTTCATGTCCGGCTTCACGCAGGCGCGCGGCCAATACCTGTTTCAATTCAAATCCATCATAATTGGAACCAATTGCAAGTTTCATGCCTTCACCGCCTCTTTTACAAACTGCCGCTCTGCCTCGCGGATCTGCGCTGCCGCCGGGCTTGTCTGATCAAACGGCGTGCTTAAAAATGCACGCACCATATCCAATGCAAGGCCAAAGCCCGTCACGCGCTGCCCGAAGGTCAGCATATTGACGTCCAGCTGACGGCGGGCCAGAATTGCCTGTTCCACACTATCACAGCGCACCGGATAGATACCGGGACATTTCATGGCGGCAATGCCGATTCCAATACCCGTTCCACAGATCAAAATACCGCTTTTTGCGCGGCCCTGCATAATATGCTGCGCCGCCTGATGCGCCGACTGCGGGTAGTGGTTTGCCTGACCTTCCTCAGGATTGCAGTCGATATAAGGCACACCGCTTGCCTCCAAAAAATCAATCACCGCGGCTTTGAGCTCATATCCGGCATTGTCGCTTGCCAACGCCACAGGCGTGCCTACACAAACCTGCTGCGGTGTAAGCGGCTCTGCGCCAAGTCTTGTTACATCCATATGCTCTCCGGTCTCCTTTTTCAAGTATTCGTCTGTTATTATAATGGATTCGGCAAAGTCCGACAAGCATGCCGCATTTTAGATTCAAACATCCTCCACATCAAATCCGGCAGCGCGCAGCAAACGGTTCATCACCGCCAGTCCTACACCGTCTGTATGGACGCTGTGACACAAAACCAAATCTACCCCCATACGGTCTGCCATGCGCAGCGCTGCAAACAGGCTGTGCGCCACGCTCTGCGGACACGCGGCACTGCCCCAGGCATAAAATACGCGTGTGCCATAGCAGTCTTTCTCCTCCGCAACCGAAAAAATCATGGGCTGTTTGCCCTGTGCGCAGGCTTCATCATACAATGTGCAGCCTTCTGCCCCTGCTGCAGCGGCGCCAGCACCGCCGGATGTACGGCAACCTGACCCAGTACTTCCTGCAGCATTTCCTGTGTCACACCGCCGGGACGAAGAATCATCACCGGTTCCCGCGTCGCATCCACCACAGTGGATTCCACACCCACGCGGCACGCGCCGCCGTCGACAATCATCTCAATTTTTCCATTCATATCCGCCAGCACATCCTCTGCAGTCGTGGGACTGGGAAGTCCGGATAGATTTGCAGAAGGCGCTGCAACGGGCCTGTTGCACGCACGAAGCAGCGCCTGTGCCGCCGGATGATCAGGCATGCGCACCGCAACCGTATCCAAGCCGCCCGTTGTCACATCCGGAACCGCAGAACGCTTCGGCAATACGATTGTCAACGGTCCAGGCCAGAAAGCTTCCATCATTTTCCTGGCGCTCTGCGGAACCGCAGCACACAGTTCATCCAGCTGTGCAATATCATAAATGTGGACGATCAGCGGATTATCCGACGGCCGCCCTTTGGCCGCAAAAATGCTGCGAACCGCTTGTTCATTCATCGCATCTGCGCCAAGTCCATATACGGTTTCCGTGGCAAACGCCACACGCTGTCCGTCACGCAAAAGCCGGGCAGCACGTGTCATCTGTGCCGCATCACGATAATCAACAATCATTGTCTTCATTGCTTATTCCTCATTTTGCCGCAGCGATGCTTCCAGTCTTGCCGTCTCATCCGCCAGCATCAACGCATCAAGCATCTGCTGCAGATCCCCATCCATAAACAGTTCAAGCTGATACTGCGTACGCCCGATGCGGTGATCTGTCACACGGCTTTGCGGAAAATTATACGTACGGATTCGTTCGCTTCTGTCACCTGATCCCACCAAAGTGCGGCGATTGCTGCTGTATTGTTCGGCCTCCATGGACGCATAGTAATCATACAGCCGTGTCCTGAGCATGCGCATCGCTGTTTCTCTGTTTTGGATCTGGCTGCGTTCATTCTGACAGGAGACAACAATTCCCGTGGGCAGATGCGTGATGCGAATCGCGGACTCCGTCTTGTTGACATGCTGGCCGCCCGCACCGCCGGAACGATACGTATCAATCCGCAAATCGGAAGCGTTGATCTGCACTTCAACATCCTGCGCCTGCGGCAACACGGCAACCGTGGCAGCAGAAGTATGAATGCGTCCTGCCGACTCCGTTGCGGGCACGCGCTGCACGCGATGAATGCCGCTTTCAAATTTCAGCCGCGAATATGCACCGCGTCCTGAAATCTGCAAAACGGCCTCTTTTACACCCCCGACGCCCGTCTCCTGCATGCTGAGCAGCTCTGCTTTCCAACCGACACGCTCCGCATACCGGGTATACATTCGAAGCAAGTCACCGGCAAAAAGCGCCGCTTCCTCTCCGCCGACACCTGCACGCACTTCCACAATAACATCGCGCGCATCGTTCGGATCTTTCGGCAGCAAAAGACGCTGCAGCTGCTCATACTGCTGTGCAAGCGTCTCCTGCGCCTCTTTCAGCTGCATGCGCGCAAGCGCGCATAACTGCGCATCGCTTTCATGCTCGAGCAGATCCTGCGCTTCCTCCATGTCGGCCTGCGCTTTCTCCAACGTGTCCACCACAGGCAAAAGCGGCGCAAGCGACGCATGTTCCCGCATCAGCTGCTGCCATTTGGACTGCTGTGCGATAACTGCCGCATCTGCAATCTGCGCAGAAAGTTCTTCATATCGTTTTTTGATCTGCGCCGTCTTTTCCAGAATCGTCT
>JAHZHV010000248.1:1201-2064 GCA_019420085.1 Christensenella sp. | reverse complement strand
TTTGATAATGATGTGCTTATACGTGACTTTGTTCCGTGTTATCGGAAGTCTGATAATGTACCGGGATTGTGGGATAAGGTGGATGGAAAATTCTACACGAACGCCGGGAGCGGTAGTTTCACCGTGGGACAAAACGTATAAGGGAGGGATAAGAATGAAATACGCAGTAGTAAAGGAAAACGCGGTTGAAAACGTGATTGTAGCAGACGCGGCGCAAAAGGCCGAACTGGAAGCCGCGCTCGGCGCAGAACTTGTGGACGCGCAGCCGTTCAATCTGCAAATTGGCGATATGCGCGTTGGCGCAAACTGGACGCGCAATCAGGACGGGGAACAGATTGTGCTGACCGAACACGCGACATACGACGAGCTGCTTGCAAAAATAGAGGAACTGGAGGCCGAGATCAATGGTGCTGCGAACTGAACTTGAAACCCGCATCAATGCGGTAAAGGCGGGGATCGCACGAAAAGACACACGAATCGCCGACCTTGCAGCGGCAGGCGCGGCGCAGATTGCAGGCGCAGAGCCGGTGGCAACGGCAGGGCTGTTTGCCCCGGCATTGGATGCATGGACGCCCGGCACGGCATACGCCAAGAACAGGGTATTCACGCATAACGGCGCGGTGTACTTTGCGCGGCAGGCCGTGACAGCGCAGGAGCACCAACAGCCCGGAAGCACCGGCATGGAGGCAATCTACGGCGTGCGCCCCGTCCCGGACGATGCGGGTGTGTTCCCATACACCTGCAACATGGCAGCAAGCGTAGGCATGCGCGTGCGCGAGGGGGACGCGGTGTACGTCTGCAAGCAGGCGATTGACCCGTTGCTTTACCCGCCGTCTCAGGTAGCGGCGCATTTTGACAAGGAG
>JAHZHV010000248.1:0-1191 GCA_019420085.1 Christensenella sp. | reverse complement strand
ATTGGGTGAGGTGAATATGGGTGAGTAAAAGAGCATTCGGCGCGATTCCAAGCGCATATGATCCGCGGGATTACAGTGTGCGCATGGCGGCGGGAGCGGCAACGCTCCCGCCTGTTTATACGGCGAAAGACGTGGAGATTTACGACCAGGGCAGCATCGGAAACTGCGTCATGCAGGCAATTTCCTCTGCACCGCATGCGTTTCACGGCGTGCGCATGGGCGTAACGTTTGGCTATGGCCGCTGGCGTACGCACGGCACATCCGGCATGCGGCCGGCCGAAGCCTGCAACGGCTTCGTGAAGGAAGGCATCCCGCCCATGGAGGTGGACAGCAAGCTCTACGAAGTGCCGGACGCAATCGACTATGCGACCAGGAACGCAGTGCGCATGCTGGCTGCCGCAAAGCCATATGCGGGCTGGACGTGGGCGCGCGTGCGGACAGTGGATGAAATCAAAGCGGTGGTGTATCAGGCGGAGCAGCGGCCCGGCACGCGCTGCATTGTGTGCCTGCCCCATGTGACGATCCGGCAGGGATATTGGTACACCAAAGGGGAAGCAGGCGGCTACCACGAAATGGCGATCATCGGCTGGGATGACGCGCTACAGGCGTTCAAGCTGCGCAATTCGTGGGGTGCGAAAGGATCGCTTACCACGCCGAAGGGCGGCTATCTGTGGGTGCAATACGATGAAGTTTTTGCCTGTGATGATGTAATCGCTCTGTTTCCGCCTGAAAAGCAGGAAGAGGCGCCGGAGCCGATCATTGTGGCGCGGCGAACCCTGCGTCTGAAAGACAAGCCCCGCATGGAAGGCGAGGACGTGCGCGAGATGCAAACGCGGCTGAATGTGCATGGCATAGTCTGCGATGCGGATGGCGTATTCGGGCCGGACACGGACAAGGCCGTAAGGGTGTTCCAGGTCATGAAGGGGCTGGTCGTTGACGGGATCTGCGGAGCGAAGACCTGGGCAGCGCTGGATAAGGAGCCGGATGCACAGCCTGCACCGGAGCCGACGGAGCTGGAGCAGGGCTTGGTACGGCACGGATTGGCGCATATCGGTGACATCTATGTATGGGGCGGCAATGGGCAGACGGAAATCTCTGTGGGCTGGATCAGGCGCATGGATACAAGTGAAACCAACGCGCAGCGGTCGATCAGGTTCTGGGAGAAGCAGAAGGCGGCGGGCATGACAGATC
>JAHZHV010000247.1:1036-1375 GCA_019420085.1 Christensenella sp. | reverse complement strand
CAACCCGCGCTTTAATCCATTGCTCATCCTTCATGCTCTATTTTCCCCCTCGTCACTTTGAATTCATTGTGAACATGCCGTTTCGCCAAACATGGCAAGCGCAAGATCAATTTTTTTCTGCGCCATTTCCACGCTTCTTGCAATATACTGCTCCACATTCCGAACATTTGCGGCGCGGCGAATGAGATTGTGTTTCGGATCGTACCACTTGGTAATCGCACCGGCACCCATGGCAAGGTTACTGTGCGTTTCTTCCATCACGTCCACATTATACCCGCACTGCGCACCCGTAAGCGTATATCCCACATTTTCAAGATTACCGGACATGTACTTTTGGCG
>JAHZHV010000247.1:0-1026 GCA_019420085.1 Christensenella sp. | reverse complement strand
TAATACACGTGCTCCCGAAGTGTCTGGCGCGCCTGACATACCATTTTATCTACATCCGATGCATCCGTCAGCACCGTTTGTTCGATCGTTTCATGCAAAATGGATGCACGTTTGACAGAAAGCGTATGCACCGTCACATTTTCCGGTGCAAGGTCAATTACCCGCTGCAGGGATTGTGCAAACATCTGGGGCGTTTCACCGGACAGTCCTGCAATCAAATCCATATTGATTCTCTTAAAACCGGCGCTGCGCGCAAGAGCGAATGCTTCTTCAATCTGCGCAGCCAGATGTTTGCGTCCAATGCGTATAAGCGTTTCATCGTGCATGCTTTGCGGATTGATGCTGATACGCGTCACGCCAAAATCACGTGCAAGGGAAAGTTTTTGCGACGTTATCGTGTCCGGGCGTCCTGCTTCAAGCGTAAATTCCCCGCTTTCCGGTGCAAAGTCCGCACAGGCTTCAAGGAGACGTTCCAGCTGTTCATCCGTCAATGCAGTCGGCGTACCGCCTCCAATGTACAGATTTCCCGTTTTCAAGCCATGCGCCTGCATGTAATCACGCATTTGCCGCATTTCCAAAAGGAGCGCATCGATATACGCATCGCGCAAATGACCGAATTTATGCACATCACAGGATGCAAAAGAACAGTACCGGCACCGGGACGGACAAAACGGAATCCCAATATACACATCCAGCATGCGTGTTGGAAGAACGCCGCGCACACCCTGCTGCATTCGCGCAATATCAAGCAAGATCTCAACCTTATCCTGTCTTACGCCATAATCTTCACGCAGGATATTTCCGGCCTCTTGCGCGGAAAGGCCGCGGCCCATATATTCATACAGCAGCTTTGTCGGGCGAATTCCCGTCAAAGCGCCCCACGGCGTATTGCTCTGCGGCAAGAGTTGTTTCATCAGCTGAAACAGCGCAAACTTCACCGCCCGGCTCTGTGCCCGACGCTGCAGCAGCAAATCCTGACCAAGCACCGGATATGTAGCGCTGGATTGCAACTGCCGGCTGGACTCC
>JAHZHV010000246.1 GCA_019420085.1 Christensenella sp. | reverse complement strand
GCGCTGCTACAGGCATCTTCGCCTGTGCTTCTTTCACTTCCGCAACCGGCTCTGCTGTGGGTTCCTCTGCAGGCGTCTCTGCCTGCTCTTCTTCCACAACCGGCTCTGCCGCAGGTTCCGCTGCAGGCATCTCTACCTGCACTTCTTCCACAACCAGCTCTGCCGCAGGTTCCGCTGCAGGCGTCTCTGCCTGCACGTCTTCCGCAACCGGCGCTGCCGCAGGCATATTTTCCTGCGCTTCTTCTGCTTCCACAACCGGCTCTGCCGCAGACGTCTCTATGATTTCAACAACAGGCACGCCTGCCGCTTCCATCGTCTCCGATGCAGCCGATCCTTTTTCTTCCAACGAATGATCCTGGTATATCGCTTCGGATTCCGTCTGCGTATCTTCTTCAATCGCGATCAGTTCAAACCGACTGCCAAAGGATGGCTCCTGTACCGCTTCATCGATTTGAGCTTTCCCTGGCACTGCATCGGCGCGCAGCATCTGCTGCACCGTCTGAACATGTTCCTGCTGTGCACTGCCCACGCGATCTGCAAAATGCACCGCTCCCATCTTGAACGGCGACTTGATTTCACGCTTTGGCGTACGCTGATCGGCAAAATAGTCAAAGCGATAATTCATCACACTGGGACGCTGCGTCTTAGGCGCAGATTGCCGTCTTTCTACAGGTTCCTGTTCAAAGGCATCCACAACGTTGTGCGGCAAGACAAGCGTTTCGCGTTCATGATGATTCTGAATGTCGCTCGGAGGACTTTCTGTCTGCTGCACGATTCTTGCAGACGTTGCCTGCGCCACATCCTGTTCAGATGCATCCTTTTGTTCAATGGTATATTCTGCACCAGGCGCTTCAAATACCCGCCGTGCCGGGAACTCCTGCGCCTGTTTTGGGTCGTACCCCAACCAAAACGGCGCCGTACGCAGCGTATGCTGAATCGCAGCACGACGTCTCTGTAATTCCGCTTCTTCCTCGGAAACGGCAGCCGCAGGCGTCTTTTTTACGCTTACTTCATTCGTGTGCTTTGCATGATCCCCCTCATCAAAGGCACTGGTTACATCAATTGTCTCCTGTGCCGGTGAATCGGACACCGCATCCTGTCCTTCATCCTGCGTATGTACGGATTCTTTAGGCGCGGGTGCGCTAACACGAGGGCCATCAAAAGGAACAGAAGCACCAAAAGCAGCCGTACTATGTACTGCTGCTGTCTTTGGTTTTTCTCCTAAAAACGGCGCTACCGGCATACCGGTTCGCGCCGGTGGGGCAGTGTTGCGCAAAATACGCGGCCTGGCATTCATTCCGACGGGCGCAGGCAAGTCGCTTTGCGGAAGCGAGCCATCGACACGGCCGGCCGAGAGGACATAATCCCCCGTAAAATCCAACACCATATCCATATCGGAATTGGACTTTACATCTATTGTCATACTATAAGGCGTTTCAAGCGTCACAACGGCACGGCACAGCACACGCATGGCAGCCAAAAAATCCTTCTGCGAACGACAACGCACATCTGCCAACTGCTGCGTCAATATCTCGAGGCTTTCCACCGCACAGACACTGAACGGCTCCACGCGATATCCATCAAATCGTGCCCGAGACAATCCCTGCTGACGCGCTTCAGCCGCATTGCGTGCATAAAGCATGGGATCCAACGCAAAAAACAACGCATACTGTTCGGATGCACGCTTTGCACCGCTCTCAATCCGCACAACTGCATCTGCGTCCCGCGTCTGCTCAGCAGTACATTTACCACGCACAAAAGAAAATATGTACAGCCGATACAGGCGCATCAGATTGCGGTGTACTGTACGGATAAAACCGACATCAATCCCGCTGTTGCCCGCCTGTGTCGTTGTAGATTTGATGCTGTATTGTTTTTGTGAACGCGCAACCACAAGGTTTTTCTGCATGTGCTTACTCTCCCGTCCCGCACGTGGCACGGCAATCAGTACCACGCAGGTTTCCGACAGGCACTTTGCCTGTTCCGCTATTTTAGATTATACCAAATTCCGCGCATAATTGGTAGTTTCCGCGCAAATGTTCCGCATGCTAAACACGTTTTTCCCTGTGTGCCTGCGATGCATCCAAAAACGCATACAACGGTGCAAGCAGGCGAAAATCCGCTGCGATCCGTTCCGCCAGTTCCGGTTGTGTCGCACCGGGGAAAAACGGCTCCTCATGTTCCAGGTATACATGTTTTTTCTTCAGCCAATCAAGTGCATAGAAAGGCGCACCGTCGCACACAGGCGGCAGGCGCTTGTAATCTTCGCCCAGC
The DNA here is from genome assembly GCA_019420085.1 of Christensenella sp. Lineage (GTDB taxonomy): Bacteria > Bacillota > Clostridia > Christensenellales > Maliibacteriaceae > RGIG9107. The sequence goes on along the minus strand of JAHZHV010000246.1, from coordinate 5,937 downwards.
AAGCAAAAGCGGCTTTGTACCTTCTGATCCTGTGCAAGCGGTGCAAACCGCTTTAAATTTTCCATAATATACCCGCGCAGCTGTGCCATGGCAGAAGGCGGCCAACCGTAACAGCTCAAACCCCAGCTTACACTCTGTGCATCAATACAAAAATACAACTCCACACGCGGATGGATATCACGATCGGCATGACGGAAGCTGCCCCAAAGGTGGTCTCGATACAGCGTCTTATCGCGGGTAAATCGCGTATCCCGTCGAATACGCGCCACAACGCGTTCGGGCCGCGCTTCAAAGCGCTCATCGATTTGGAGGGCGGTATCCGCCAACGCCGCCGCAAGCATACGCATCGGATCACGCACGACGCGATAAAACCGCGTGCGGTTTTCTTCAAAAAAGGCTTTATTATTGTTCTGCGCAATCTGCGTAAAAAATGCGCAGGCGTCCATTTGGAATCCAGAAAATGTCATTCGGACCATCATTCCTTTCCTGTCCACATGAAATCAGAATACCACATCGGCGTATAAACAGCAAAAAAGACCGAACCTCCATACGATGTTCGGCCTTTTTCCAATGAAACCATGCATCCCACAACGGGTTATAATACTTTTCCAAGAAAGCTCTTGAGCCGATCGCTTTTTGGCGTGCCAAAGAGCACCTGCGGCGGAGCTTCTTCAATGACGCGTCCTTCATCCATGAACACAACGCGGCTTGCCACCTCGCGCGCAAACCCCATTTCATGCGTCACTACAACCATCGTCATATGGCTGTTTGCCAATTCGCGCATGACATTGAGTACTTCCTCAACCATTTCAGGATCAAGCGCACTTGTCGGTTCATCAAAGAGCATAATCTGCGGCTGCATGCACAGCGCTCGAACAATGGCAATGCGCTGCTTTTGCCCGCCGGAAAGCTGTGACGGATAAGCATTGGCCCTGTCTGCCAGTCCAACACGCTCCAAAAGCGCCATCGCGGTTTGTTCCGCCTCCTGACGGCTTTTTTTCAGCAGCTTTATCGGCGCAAGAGTCATGTTTCCCAGCACACTCATGTGCGGGAATAAATTAAACTGCTGAAATACCATGCCCATTTTCTGCCTGTGAACATTGATATCCGTCTTGGGATCCGTAATATCGTCGCCAAACACCTCAACCGTACCGCCTGTAGGCAGCTCCAGCAGATTCAGGCAGCGTAAAAATGTCGACTTGCCCGATCCGGAAGGACCGATAATCACGACGACCTCGCCCTTTTTGATATCCATGCTGACGCCATCCAATGCGCGGATACCGCCGCGGAATTCTTTCTGCAAGTCACGAACGCGGACAATTACTTCATCGCTCACTGCTGCGCAGCCTCCTTTCCAGACGATTGACAAACCAGGAGAAAATCATAACCATTGCAAGATAAATCAACGCCACCGCAAACAATGGCATAAAGGCGCTGAATGTGCGTCCGCGGATGATATCGCCGGCTTTGGTCAGATCTTCCAATGCAATATAACCGGCTACAGACGTCTCTTTGATCAGAACGATAAACTCATTGCCCAACGCAGGCAGTACGTTTTTCACCGTCTGTGGGATGATAATATAACGCATCGTCTGCAAATAGTTAAAGCCAAGACTTCTGCCGGCTTCCATCTGCCCGGCGTCAATCGACATGATGCCGCCTCGCACAATCTCCGCCACATATGCACCGGAATTGATGCCAAAGGAGATCGATGCAACCATCACCTTATTATTCGACGAGACAAACACGACGAAAAACAGGATCAGAAGCTGCACGACCACCGGTGTACCGCGGATTACGGTAATATACACGCGGCATAATTTGTCAAAAAACCATAAAACCGCGCGGGCAATCGGATTATGCATCCGTTCATAGTTGGTATCGTAGGTTGAACGCACCGCTGCCAGCACCACGCCAATTACAACGCCGATCAGCAACGCAAAAAACGTTACCGTCAGTGTAACTTTCAAGCCGTTGACCAGCAATTTCCAGCGATCGTCCTGGATAAAATTCAATACGAATTCATCCCGAATTCCGGCAAACCATTCCGCCAAAACTACAGCCCCTTTCCTGTGTCAAAAAAAGTACTTCGTTATAAAAAGGCGGGGACGGCCGTTTTATTGTGCCGTCCCCTGCGCCTTGTTCCTGCAAAGCCGCGCCTTATTCGGCGGGGATGTACTTATCGATGATCTCCTGCACGGTGCCGTCAGCAATCAGCTCTTCCAGCGCGGTGTTAACCTGCTCCAGAAGTTCCTCATTGTCCTTGGCAATGCAGATGGCATAATCTTCCGTTACATACTCCGTCTCAAGAATAACGAGTCCCTCGTTGCTGGCAACGAAGCTCTTGGCAGGCTCGTTATCAATGACAACGCAGTCAATTTTACCAGCGATCAGTGCCTGCACTGCATCGGCGCCCTTGTTGTAGCGCTCAACCGTGGCAAGGCCCTCATCCTCCAGGTCGCCGGTACAATAAATGTCGCCGGTCGTGTTGGTCTGCACACCGATCGTATAGCCGCCGGCAAACAAATCATCAACACTTTGAATCGGCGAATCTTCCTTGACGATGATCACCTGTACACCCGTAGCATAGCTGGTGGTAAAATTCACGCTCTCCATGCGGTCTTCCGTTACCGTCAGACCTGCAAGACCCATATCCGCCTTACCGCTTTGCACAGCAGCGATGATGGAATCAAATGCCATATCCTCGATCTGGAAGTCCATACCAAGCTTCTCGGCAATCGCCGCACCGATCTCAGCATCAATGCCGACAATCTCGTCGCCCTCATGATACTCATAAGGCGGGAACTCCGCATTGGTCGCCATGATCAGCGTATCCTTCTGCGTTTCGGTATCGGCCTGCTCTTCGGTATTTTCCGTATTCTGCACATCCTGTGCAGGCTCCTCTTCCTGCTTGGCGGCACAACCAGTCAGGGCAAGGCTCAGGCAAAGCACCAGAGCCAGAATCATGGAAATCTTTTTCATCATTATCCAACGCTCCAAACTCCTGTATAGTTGCGGCGGCAAAACCGTCGCACGGGCACCATTGTAGCCCACTGATCCATGAAATACAAGCCCTGCAGGCAAAATTCTCTCATTTTCTTTCGTTTTGAGTGCATAAACGGCGCCAATTTTATTCATTTTTGCATATTATGCTATGCACCACGGCGAAGAATAAAGCCGCAGCCGGTACAGCGCTGCGCATTGCGCAGGCAGACTGCACCGCATCGGGGACAATGACACACCGCACCGACGCTTGCCGATGCGTCAGCACGCGTGCGCATCGGTGTACAGCGTACACGCGGTATACCATCCGTATCCGCATCAATTTGCAGATCTTCCAGTGCATCACGTTTGCGTCGAATTTCAGCAAACAGGGACTCTATCGCCGGATCACAGTCATGTGTGCGATCATAGATTTCATACATTCTGCGTCCCGCGCGCGCATACAGCACGTCAAGCTCCCGCTTATACTGCTGTACAGCGCGGTGCACGGTGCGCCGCTGGATGTTTTTTGACAACGCTGTGCGCAATTTTTCAAACCAATCGGTTACCTTCATCCGTCACGTCCTTCCATGCACAGACGCTTACAGCGGCTTGCCGCCGGCAGTTAAAACCACACCATCGGCATTCAAGTACTCGGCCAGCGTCATTGACAGCGCCATAAGCTTATTGCCCTGGCTGTCCAGCTGATCACGCAGTTGTGCAGAAAAATCAATACGCACACCCATGACATCTGCTCCGGCATCATCCAGACTGACACTTTGTACCGTCACATCCGCAACTTCGTTTTTCTGTGCCCACGCAGCAAAAACATCCTCGACCGTGCAGACAAGCGATTGTGTTTCACTTTGCAGCTGCCCATTTTCTACATAGTAAATGTTGACATCCGCAATCTGCTCCGTCTCGCCTTCCTGGACAGCACCAGATGCCGAATCCTGCGTCTGTACCACACTCTCCTGCCCGATCGCTGCGGTACCATTTTTCGCAATCCCATCAAAAGGCAAATACTGTGTCAGTGCAGGCACATGCAGCGCTGCAAAACAAAGCACAGCACCTGCCGCACAGGCAACCAGATAGCTCAGTGCGCGCCCCGTGCGCCGCCGGCGGCGTCTGGCACACAGTTTGTCCACCGATGCCTCTGCCAGCATTCTGCGGCGTGTATTTTCCAAAAGCGCCTCTTTGGGCTTTACGGATTCCTGAAACTGATCGTAACGTTCCTGCACCGTCATGGCCGCACCTCCTGTTGCAACGATTGTCTGAGCGTATGACGTGCACGCGTCAGACAGACGCGCACCGCATTTTCCGACCGGCCTGTCAGCTTTGCAATCTGCCGCACGCTCATGCGTTCCGCATAAAACAGATGCACCGTCATCCGGTGTGCCGGAGGCAGAGAAAGCAGCAGCAATGCAAAATCGTCTCCCTGCGGCGCAGCCGCATTCAAAAGACTCTCCGAAGAAAAGGTGTGCCGCCGATCAGCACGTCCGTAATAGCTCTTGATACAATTCATTGTCACACGAATAAACCAGGCTTTTTCGTGATCTTCATCCGCAAAGCGCGGCACGCGGCGCACATAGCGCAAAAATACGTCCTGAAAAATATCTTCTGCATCCTGCCTGTTATGCGCCCGTGCAAAGGCAAGACGATATACCATATCGGCATTGCGCTTCAAAATGCCGTCGACATCTATCGCATCACTGTGCAGCATTTTCTGCATCGCTACACCTCCCATAAGTTCCGCATCCTGCGCATCCTGCATCTTCCTTTATGTGAAACAATACCGCACAGAACATCAAAAAATTACATGCGTACTTATTCAGTTTAACAATTTGTTCGCCGAACGTCAAATTGCCAAAAGGCACATCGCCTGCTCGTCCATTTAAGCAGCATAAAACTACAGTAAAAAAGACGCGATTTCGTGATAACGAAATCGCGTCTTTTGCCGCAGCAAAATGAACTCAATAGCACGCTTCCAAAATCGCAAGCACATCGGCACTGGTCATCGGCACATACGCACCACCCAGTGCATTTTCAAGATTGCCCGCCATTTCAGCGAACTTCTCCTTCGTCTCAATCCCCAGCTCGCGCAGCGTAGTGGGCATGCCGATGGATTTAAAGAACGCTTCGGTCTTATCAATCGCTTCGTTTGCAACCGCAAAACGGTCACCCGAAGGATCGATACGCCAGACATTGACGGCGTATTCAACGAACTTATCAACCGTCGCATCGCTTAAGATATGACGCATCCATGCGGGGGTGACGACAGCCAATCCTGCACCATGGCACACATCATAGTAAGCAGACAGTTCATGCTCGATGGGATGGCAGCTCCAGCCGCAGGACTTACCCGCACGGGTAATGCCGTTGATGACCCAGGGGGAGATATACATCAGCGCAGCACGCGCGGCATAGTTATCGGGCTCACGCACAGCAATGGGGCCCTGCTGAATGCAGGTAAGAAGGCCGCCCTCGGCCAAACGATCGTGTGCATAAGCATCCGTCTCGCGGGAGAAGTAATTCTCAAACGTATGAGACATAATGTCCACAATACCTGCCGCAGTGTAATACGCCGGCACGGAGAAGGAATACGTCGGATCCATCACTGCAGAAACGGGAATCAGAGAATCCGCGCAGAAAGCCGTCTTGACATTTTCCTTCAGATTGGAAATTACGGCATTGCGATTCATCTCCGAGCCGGTCGCTGCAAGCGTCAGCACTGCAAACACAGGAAGCACGCGATCCGTCTGCGGCTCATGCTTCATAATTGCATCCCAGGCATCGCCGTCATAATGGACATTTCCTGCAATTGCCTTGGCACAGTCGATGCTGCTGCCGCCGCCGACAGCCACCAGCGCGCCCAAATCATTGTCGCGGCACAGGCGGATGCCCTCATAAACCGACTCAATTCTCGGATTGGAGGCAACGCCGCCCAACTCGACC
>JAHZHV010000245.1 GCA_019420085.1 Christensenella sp. | reverse complement strand
CCCTGTTTCACCGCTACATCCGCAAGTCCCCGCAGAATGCTTGCATAACCGTCCGCGTGTTCCAACGCAACGCTGACACCGCCATCATCGTCCGTGGAAACAGACGTAACAACGCCTGCCGCCGGCGCGCATACTGCGCTTGCCGGATCCGCCTGCAGCGTCACGCACGGATGTGATTCGGCATCAAAACGTTGCAGCACCGCTGCACCACCCACCGGAAGAATAAAACCCTCGCGCATCTGCGACGGATTTGACGATGCAAATACGGACGCAGCGTCCTGCACACCATTTTGTACAAATTTCAGCCGTCCAAGCGTATCTTCCACGTCAATATCAAATGTCAGCGCCGTTTGGATGCCGTCACACATCGCATTTGTCACAGGCGTATCGATTGCGCGAATCAGCATGGCTGCGCAGATCATGCACGTGCAAATGAATGCATTCCTCGTCGTACGCGTCATGCGTGTATCCTTGCGTTCCTGTTTGTGTTGTACCTGCTGCCTGCTCTTTACCTGTGCTGCGACATCCGAACTTGCAGACGTGTGCGTAACCGTCAGTTTCTTCATCCTGCCGTATTGTCCCGACTGCATGGAAACACCCCCCATAACACATCGTATGAGGGGATGCTGCGCAATATTTAAAAAAAAGCGTCATACCGGAAAAATTCCTTTGTTGCTGTAGCGAACCCGATTGCGCCGGCAATAAGCATTCTGTGCCAGACCAATTGCAATCATGTTTGTCCACATGTTTGACCCGCCATAACTCATAAACGGCAATGGAATACCTGTAATCGGCATCACACCGATTGTCATACCGATGCTTTCAAAAATATGAAAAAAGAACATTGCCGCCACGCCTACAATCAGCAGTTTTCCAAAGCGATCCGGCGTTTTATACGCCATATACAAAAGCCGCAGAAGCAACAACAGATACAGGCAGATCAAAATCGCAGCTCCAACAAAACCAAAAGCTTCTGCTGTTGCCGAAAAGATAAAGTCTGTATGCTGATCCGGTACATAATCCAGCTGGCTGATCGATCCCTCTGATAAAAAACCTGTGCCCCACATACCACCGGAACCAATTGCCAGTTTAGAATGGCTCAGCTGATACACTTCATCCGTTGAAGTTGCGCCGCCCAAACCGAAAAAACCATTTAGACGCAGCCGCTGCTCATCATTTAAGACATACTTAACGGCAAGCGGAATCGCGACAGCAGCA
>JAHZHV010000244.1:950-8301 GCA_019420085.1 Christensenella sp. | reverse complement strand
GATGACCATTCGGGCATTGAGAAGCCCGCCGCTATTTTTGTGGAGACGGTACAGGCAGAAGGCGGCATCAATGTAGCGGATGTGCAGTGGCTTCGTGATCTGCGTGCACTGTGCGACAGGCATGATATTTTGCTTGTCTGCGATGATATTCAGGTCGGATGTGGCCGCACGGGCACATTCTTCTCCTTTGAGCGCGCGGGTATTGTGCCGGATATGGTTACACTGTCCAAATCCATCTCCGGAAGCGGACAGCCGATGTCACTTTTGCTGCTGCGGCCTGAGTTGGATGTCTTTGGACCGGGCGAGCACAACGGCACATTCCGCGGGAATCAGCTCGCCTTTGTGGGGGCTGCTGCGGCGCTGGAGTATCTGGATGAAGCGGGGCTTTTGGAACATGTGCGTGCCTGCAGTGATGTCATCGATGAACAGATTCGCGAAAAAATCCTTCCGCTGGATGCGCGGATTACACATCGGGGCCTTGGCATGATCTGGGGCATCGATTATTCTGCCTGCGGCGTTGAAAATCCGGCCGTACGCATTGCGCGCGCATGCTTTGCACGCGGACTGGTAATAGAGGTTGCGGGGCGCAAGGACGAGGTGCTGAAGATCTTGCCGCCGTTGGTTACAACGGCACAGCAGCTGCGTGATGGCATGGATATCATCCGCGAGGCGACGATTGAAGTGCTGGGCACAAAATAATCGCAATGAAAAAATGAAGAAATGAACAGGGCGCATCCGACGATTTGGAAGATGCGCCCTGTTTTTTGTATTGTTACCTGGTATGTTCAGATTCGATCCACTTTGATGATGTTTGTATTACCGGATTGCCCGTTTGTTACACCGCCGGTAATGACGATTAAATCTCCGTCCGCAAGGTCCAGATATTGTTTGGCAAGTCCTTTGGCCGTATAGAAAAGAACCTCTGTAGAAGGCAGTACGGGACTCATAACGGGTGTAACTGCCCAGGAAAGAGCAAGTTTGCGCCATGTGCGTTCGTTTGTGGTCAAACCGATGATGTCCACTGGCGGGCGAAAGCGCGATACCATGCGCGCGGTCATGCCGGACAGGGAACAGGCCACAATTGCTTTGGCGCCGATATCGATTGCCATGCCGCAAGTGGCGTGGCTGATGGAATCGACGATGTCCTGCGTCTGAAAGTCACTATTGCGGAAACGACGTGTGTAATTGATGTTTTTTTCTGTCTGCTCAGCAATTTTTGCCATGGTCTCCACAGCAAGAACGGGATATTTGCCTGCAGCGGTTTCCCCGGAGAGCATGATGGCGCTTGTACCGTCATATACGGCATTTGCCACATCGGAAATCTCTGCACGCGTTGGACGTGCATTGTAAATCATGGATTCCAGCATCTCGGTTGCGGTAATGACGCGCTTGCCCAGTAGTCGGCATTTGGTAATCAGATGCTTTTGCACAGCGGGCAATTCTTCAAAGGGAATTTCAACTCCCATATCGCCGCGACCGATCATGATGCCTTCGCACTCCCGGCAGATGTCTTCAATATTATCGATGCCGGTCTGATTTTCAATTTTGGCAATCAGTGCCACATCATAGGCACCGTGTTCGGACAAAAAGTTCTTTACGTCAATCAAATCCTGACGGCGGGAGACAAAGGAACAGGCGATATAATCCACATCGTTCTGCACGCCGAAGAGAATGTCCTCCCGATCCTGCGCGCTGAGATATTCGTGATCGAGAACTTTGTTTGGGAAACTCATGCTCTTGCGATCAGACAGCTCGCCGCCGACAACAATTTCACATACGGCATCTGTCTTGCCGACTTCCAGCACGCGGAAGACCAGAAGGCCGTTGTTGACTAAAATTCGATCGCCTACGGTCAGATTATTCATCAGACCGGCATAACTGACAGAGACAATTGTTTCGTCGCCGGGTACATCACGTGTGGTAAAGGTGAAACGGTCACCGTCACGCAGCTGAACGGGACCATTTTGGAATGTCTTTATGCGGTATTCCGGACCTTTGGTATCCAGCATAATGGCAATTGGAAGATTCAGTTTTTCGCGGATTGTCTTGATGCGGTCAATACGCGCCTGTTGTTCGGCGTGCGAGCCATGTGAAAAATTCAAGCGCGCCACATTCATACCGGCAAGACACAGTTTTGTTAACGTTTCTTCATCTTCACAGGCAGGGCCGATTGTGCAGACGATTTTTGTTTTTCTCATGGTAAATCGCTCCTTATCAAAAGGGGAATGGAATGTGCAGTGTTGACACTTTTCCAAATAAAAGAATAGCGTGCTCAAACGGGAAACACAAGCGTGGAAAAGATAAATGTATGCTAAGAAAACGTTAAGAACGTCCGCTCAAAAGACGCGCCACGCCGCTGCGGTGAACATAAAGCGCGCCTTGTGGGCAGAACTCCTGACAGCAGAAACAGTGGATACAGAGTTTGCGGTTAATATGTGGTTTGTGCTCGCGCATGGTAATCGCGTGTGCGGGACAAATATTTTTGCATTTGCCGCAGCCGATGCACATTGATGCATGCAGCGCAGGACGGGTGCGCAGCAGACGCTCCATTGTCCCGGAAAGCATGCGCCCGGCAGCAGAACTGGTTTCAAATTGAAGGCCGCGCCGTCCATCGGCCTGCTGGAAGTCCGCGATTTGCAGATGTGCGGCGTCGCCGCATAATGAAAGTGCATCCGGATCGATCAGTCCACGTGCCCGCGCAACGGCAATCGTTCCTACGCTTTGCGGTGCAAGACCAATCATTTGTACGGCGGCTTCATCCAGCGCATAAGGCGAACGGCTGGCAAGCAATGTGCCGACCTGACGGGGATGCCCGGCGGTTGGACCATTGCCTTCCATGGCCCATACGGCGTCACAAAGGCAAAGTGCTGGTTTGAAGTATTCATTTAAGTCGATCAGCATGTTGCAGAAGGCGTCCTGACTTGTATAACGGAAGTGGTATTCCGGTTTCATCGTACCGGGGATTGTGCCAAACAGGTTTTTTACAGCGCCGGAAAAGCGCAGCATGCCATGCGTTTTCAGTTTGCAGAAGTTAATGATGGCATCGACATGACACAGATAACCGGTGCAGGAAAATTGTCTGGCAGTATGCCCCTGCGGGAATTGTATCTGTTCAATGGAACAATCTTCGTTCAGGACAGCGCCAATTTCCGCAGCCTGCGTCAGTCCGCAGGTGCGATACACATGCCGTAATGCCGAAGGCGTATACAGTCCCCCCGGGGAATCCCCGATGATGACGCTTGCGCCCCGCTCAATCAAGAGCTGTGTCAGAGCTGCAAGCAGGGCCGGATGCGTTGTACCGGCCTGTTGCGGCTGCATGGCGGCGACAAGATTGGCCTTTATTGCCACGCGCATTCCGGGCTTGACAAAGTCAAGACCGTTTATCGGCGCAAGCGCATCGAAAAGTGCATTGCGTACGCGCTGCAGATCATAATCAGAACAAGAAACAATGCTTACCTTATTGTTATCATTCGTCATGGGTTATACCCTCAAATCAATCAAGCGGTATGCTTCCCTGGCCAGTATAACGCGGTTAAAACAACTGCGGCAAAAGCACCAAGCATACAGCCCAGCGGCAGCACAAAACGGGAAATGGATATTGCGAAAACCTGCGGTACGGATGCAGCGGCACACAGGATGATAAGCAGCAGTGATGCACCGCATACGGCTGTGCTGCAGCGTGCAACCGATGTGCCAAGTCCATACAGACACAACATGGAAAGCATGCCGCCGCTAAAACAGCAAAGCATCAGGAAGGATGCGGCAAGATCACGCCGAAAAGAAGAGACTGCCACAACAAAAGACACTGCAGCCAGCGTCATAAGCCATGCGCAGGGTATGAGCAGTTTTCCTGTTTTATGTTGCTGCACAGCAAAGCCGGATACAAGAGCGCCAAGCGCTGCTGCGGAACCTGCGTGATGCGAGTTTATAATTGCGTAATCCGTGCCGGTACGCCACACTGCGGCAAAGGCAGCGGCAAGACAAACCAAGCAAACCAGTTCCATCGGACGCATCGCATGCGATCCGGAGATCTCGGATATGTTATCCGGCAGGCGCAGTGTAAAAGCTGCAACAAAAAGTGCGGTTGCGGCGATGAGTCCGAAAAGAAGATAGGCACCATGCCAACCAAAAGAAGGATCCTGAAAAAGATGCGGAACCGTTGCATCCACAAGTGCAATACTTAAAAAAGCAGAGCCGCATAATGCGCCAAAGCCAAGCCCGCGGCGGGCAGGCATCCAGCAAAAAACTACCAGAACACAAAGACAGAATGTCATGCCGGCACCTGCACCGCCGATCAGGCAGAAAGTCAGACAGAAATACAGCGGGGAAACCTGTGTAAAAGAAGCCAGCGTAAGACCAACGCCAAATAACAGACATGCACTCAAAAGGCGCAGGCAAAGGGAGGCACGACGCATAAGCGCGCATAAAATGCAGCCGCAAAAGAAGCCGCATGCAGTTAAAAATGGGACAATATCCAATGAATTGTTTAACTGTACCCGTACAGGACGCCCCAGCGCTTCCCAGCAGAAGATGCAGCTGCAAAGCAATACGAGCGCACAGCATAAAAACGGCATTTGCAGTTGCCGGCGCTCATTGTTCATGACGGTGCTACCTCCTTTTTGAAAAGCCTCCTGCTTGGCGTGAAAAACTTCTTTTAGTATAGCAAAGCGCAGGGAAGACTGTCAAAGGAAAAACGGCGCACGTTGTGTAAAATAAGGCTTGACTTTGTTTTGTGGTACTGTTACAGTAAAGAGCGTCAAAGGCGATGACGAGGAACAAGTAGGTTGTCTGATGAGACGCTCCAAAGAGAACTGTCGGAAGGTGTAAGGCAGATGGGCGTGCAGGCGGCTGAATACAGCCTCAGCAATGCTGCGCGGACGAAGAAGTATATGCTTTGTGTAGGCCGCGACGGGTTCCCCCCGTTACAGTGGATAGAGTATGGATGTACTCGACGAGGCCGTTGTTTGTGAAAACGCGGCGAAAAAAGGTGGTACCGCGGGATTTGAATTCCCCCGCCCTTTTGTATCCGTCAGGATGCCAAGGGCGGGGCTTTTTGCATATGGCGGAATACGGGAATTCGCGTGATGGTATAACGGTAGAATGGCAGAGCAAGGGAGGAACAGGACTGTGGGTTTTACGATCGCACTTTTAATCGTGTTTTTTGCGGTGATGATCGGCGTAGGTGTGGCGTGCGCAAGGCATGCTGCGGACGTAGATGGCTTTGTGCTGGGAGGAAGGAAGGCAGGCGCGTGGCTGACGGCATTTGCGTTTGGCACGTCGTATTTCTCAGCCGTCATCTTCGTTGGCTACGCGGGTCAGTTTGGCTGGAATTTTGGGCTTGCATCGACATGGATCGGTCTTGGCAATGCCTTTTTGGGATCGTTGCTTGCATGGGTCGTGCTGGGCAGACGCACGCGCATCATGACGCAGCATCTGCAAAGCCGTACGATGCCGGATTTTTTTGCCAAACGCTTTGACAGTGAGGCGCTTCGCATTGTTGCATCGGTGATTGTCTTTGTCTTTTTAATCCCTTATACGGCATCGCTGTACAATGGCCTGTCCAGCCTGTTTGCAATTGCATTTGACGTGCCTTATTGGGCGTGTATTCTTGTCATGGCAGCACTTACGGCTGTATATGTGGTCTTTGGCGGTTATATGGCAACGGCTGTGAATGATTTTATTCAGGGGCTTGTGATGCTTGGCGGCATTGTTGCGGTCGTCGCGGCGGTGCTGCTTGATAACGGCGGTTTTACCCGTGCAATTGAAGCACTGTCAAAGGTGGATGCAGGTACGGGCGTAGAGGGCGCGTTTGTTTCGTTTTTCGGCGCAGATCCGCTCGCACTTTTGTTTGTAATCATCTTAACGTCGCTTGGTACATGGGGATTGCCGCAGATGGTCGGCAAGTTTTATTCCATAAAAAGCGAAGAGGCAATTGTCAAAGGTACGGTCATTTCAACCGTTTTTGCCGTGATTGTAGCGGGCGGATGCTATTTCCTGGGTGGTTTTGGAAGATTGTATGCGCCGCGTGTTACGGATGCTGCCGGCGTTGTGAATTATGATGCGATTGTACCGACGATGCTGTCCGGACTTTCTCCGGTGATCATCGGTGTGGCTATCGTACTGGTACTGGCGGCCAGCATGTCTACGCTGTCGTCTCTGGTGCTTACGTCAAGTTCCACGTTAACGTTGGATGTCATTGTGCCGCTTGCCAAAAAGGATATGCCGCAGAAGGCGCAGCTGCTTGCCATGCGGGCGTTTATTATCTTTTTTATCGTTGTTTCGGCGGCGATTGCAATTGTCAAGGATGCTTACGGTTTTACCTTCATCGCACAGATGATGGGTGTATCCTGGGGCGCGCTTGCCGGTGCATTTTTGGCGCCGTTTTTATACGGTTTAATCAGCCGGCGTGTGACACGCGCAGCCGTATGGGTAAACTTCGCTTTCGGATGCGGCGTGATGCTGTTTCAGCTTTGGGTTTCCATGACGGGCGTGCAGTTTTCCAACCCCATGATGGCGTACCTTTTTGCATCGTCCATTCGTTCCGGATGCGTTGCAATGCTCGGGGGGCTCATATTGACGCCGCTTGTCAGCCTGGTGACACCGCATGCGCCTGCCGCGCGTACGGCGCAGATTTTTTCCTGCTATGATGATGTGGTGACGACGACGATCAAAAATGATCTGGGCGCTTAAAACAGAACGAACGAGGAAAAGGGGGCAGATCCAAAGTGGATTTGCCCCCTTGTTGCTTCGCAGGCGGGTAAAAGGAGGCGCGTTTTTGAAAAGACGTTGAAATCATGCGTGCGTTTGGTATAATAAAACTGAATCAAAATCGATCTGCTGCCGGAATGGTGGCAAGTGGTGCAACGGGATTCATACACGCATTGTGCCACTACGATGTGAAATAGAAAATTAGGAGAGCAGGCATGGCAAATAAGGAAGAAATACTGGCTACTTATGAGGAAGTTGCAAAACAGGAAGAACAGCTTTGCTTTACGTCCTTTTCCAAACAGGATGCGCTGACGCTGGGATTGCGCCTTGTCAAGCTTGCGCGTGCGCGTCAGGCGGATCTGGCGATTGAAATCAGTGTAAACCATACCGTATGGTTCAGTGCATTGGTGGGCAATGCCAATGCGAATAACCAGCGTTGGATTGCCAGAAAACGCCGCGTGGTGGAATTGATGGAAATGTCTTCTTATCGCTATGGACTGTATCTGCAGCTGCGCGACCAGACGATCGCGGATCAGGGGCTTGATCCGGCTGCATTGACGGATAAGGGCGGCGGATTCCCGATTCGTGTGACGGGTACTGGCGTGATCGGGGCGGTATGTGTATCCGGTCTGCCGCATACGGA
>JAHZHV010000244.1:0-940 GCA_019420085.1 Christensenella sp. | reverse complement strand
ATGCGATTTTATGTGAGGCGCTTAAGAACGTGCTGCGTGTGGAGGGCGAGTGACCGTGCGCGTAATGTGGAAACGGCATGCGGGACGTTTCCTTGCACTTGCGCTTATCTTTGTGCTGATATGCGGCTCACTTGGCGGCTGCTCGTTTCGCCGGCAGTTTGCCGATGCACTGGCGCGGGAATTGTCCGCATTTCAAGCGCAGCAACAGACGCAGGAAGATGCATCACAACATGCATGTGTGGATTTTTCCCAGATGACGTATACGCGTCCAGATGAAGCGGCCCTGTATGATGCCATTGCGCAGATTGAACAGGCGGCACAAAGCGAAGATGAAGATGCGGTCATTGCAAGTTGTGAGCAATTGGATGCACTTTATACGCAAGCGTCTACGCAATATGCGCTTGTCATGATTTATCATAGCCTTGATGTGCAGGATGCGTACTATCAGAGCGAGTACCAGCTTGTCTATGAGATGCTTACAGAAGTCGAACGCCGTGCTAATGAGCAGCTTATGGCGTTGATTGAAGATGGGTACCGTGACGCGTTGGTAGAACGCTGGGGCGAGGAATTTGTGGAGGATGTTCAGCTTGCTGTGCGGCTGAACAATGACGCGGTAGCTGCGCTGTTAAACCGCGACAATGAGCTTGTGTTCGAATACGACCGGATCGCTGCGCAGACAAGTGTTTCGTTTGACGGGCGGACATGGACGCTTGACGATATCTATGCAGACGATACGCTTGATTACGATACGTTCTATGCGTTGTATGATGCTTATTGCCTTGCATTGTGCGAGGCGGTATGGCCTGTGTTTTCCGAGCTTGTGACTGTGCGCAATCAGATTGCGGAAACGCTGGGTTTTGAAAGCTATGCGCAATATCAGTACCTGTGCTATGAGCGCGATTATACGCCGCAGGATGCACTTTCATTTGCCGGTGTGGTA
>JAHZHV010000243.1 GCA_019420085.1 Christensenella sp. | reverse complement strand
TTTTTGCCTCCTCCCGCATGGCAGACGATTCATCGCCGTCCGCCTGCACAGGCGCACGGCGCAAGCATCTTTTCCCCCGCGCCGCGCGCAGACGGGCGCAGCGCCGCATGTTTGCCGCCGTTTGTCCCACCGATTCCCGGGCGTATTGCCCTTTCATCGGATGCCATGCGGCAAAGGCGCCGCATGGCGGCGTATGGTTTTCTCTTGGGCGCAAAAAGCCGCGTGCGCCCATGGAAGCAATGTTTTTGTCCGCGCACGGGATTGCGCCGTTTTTTTCATGCGCAGTTTTTCCCCGGCGCAGGATCGGGTGTCACTCGCTCTTGCGCTGCACGCCGAAGAAGCGGCGGATCATGTCGCGCACGCCGCTGACGCACAAAACCTCCGCCCCGTCCGGGATCGCCACGCCGGCCGACAGCGGCGCCGTCACAATCCGCACAAAGCCCAGCGCGGCGCACTCATGCAGTCTGCGCTGCATCTGCGCTACGGCGCGCACCTCGCCGGTTAAGCCGACTTCCCCGATGAACGCGGTATTCTGCGCCACGGCGCGCCCGCAGAAGCTGGAGGCAATCGCCGCGCACACGGCAAGATCCGCGCCCGGATCGTCCAGCCGCAGGCCCCCTGCGATGTTGACATAGGCATCCTGATTGGCAAGCGGCAGGCCTGCCTTTTTCTCCAGCACGGCCAGCAAAAGCGCCATGCGGTTATGATCGAATCCGGCGGCCATGCGCCGCGCCGTACCGTAGGCCGTGGGCGCCGTCAGCGCCTGCACTTCGACGTTCATCGGGCGCGTCCCCTCCAGCGTGCAGACGACCGCACAGCCTGCAACGGGGCTTTCCCGGCGGAACAGCAGGATGCCGGACGGGTCCTCCACCGGCACCATGCCGCTGTCGCACATGCGGAAAATGCCGATTTCATTCGTGGAGCCGAAGCGGTTTTTCACCGCGCGCAAAATGCGGTGGTCGTGGCGCGGGTCGCCTTCAAAGTACAGCACCGTATCGACCATATGCTCCAAAATGCGCGGGCCGGCAATCGCGCCCTCCTTGGTGACGTGACCGACCAAAAACACAGCCGTGCCGCATTCCTTGGCGTAGCGGACGAACCGCGCCGCCGATTCGCGCACCTGCGTCACGCTCCCGGGCGCGCCGGATATATCGGTGCAGGCCATCGTCTGGATGGAGTCCACGACGAGAATCTGCGGCGCTTCCTGCGCCGCGACGGCCAGCACCTCCTGCGTCACGGTATGCGACACAAGGCGCACCGCGGATTTGGACACGCCCGTGCGCTGCGCGCGCATGGCGATCTGCCGCAGCGACTCCTCACCCGAAATATAGCACACGCGCATCCCCGCGTCGGCCATATGGCCGCAGATCTGCAAAAGCAGCGTCGACTTGCCGATGCCCGGATCGCCGCCGATGAGCACGACGCTGCCCTGCACGACGCCGCCGCCCAGCACGCGGTCCAGCTCCCGGATGCCGCTTGTAACGCGCACCTCGTCGACGCGGTCAATGCTGTCGATCGTCACGGCCGCCGCCGCGGGTACGCCGCCGGAAACAGCAGAGGCCGCCGCCGCATGCGCCGCTTCCGGCTGCACGCGCAGTTCCCGCATCGTGTTCCAGCTGCCGCAGCCTGGGCACCTGCCGTACCAGTTCGCGCTCTCATAGCCGCAATCGTCGCATAAAAACACCGTCTTTGCCTTCGCCATTTACGCTTCCTCCCGCACCAGCAGCGCCACCGCCTGCGCCGCGATGCCCTCGCCGCGGCCGGTAAAGCCCAGATGCTCCGTCGTCGTAGCCTTGACGCTGACGCACGATACGTCCACCTGCATCGCATCCGCAAGGCGCGCGCGCATCTTATTTAGATACGGCGCAAGCTTCGGCGCCTGCGCGATGAGCGTCGCGTCGACGTTTCCGACGCGATAGCCCTGCGCGCGGCAAAGCTGCACGCAGCGCCTGAGCAGTTCGATGCTGTCGGCGCCCAGATAGCGCGCGTCCGTATCGGGAAAATGCTGCCCGATATCGCCCAGGCAGCATGCGCCAAGCAGCGCGTCCATCACCGCGTGCGTCAGCACGTCCGCGTCCGAATGCCCCAAAAGCCCCTGCGCATGCGGCACCTGCACGCCGCCCAGAATCAGGGCGCGATCCGGCGCGAACGCATGCACGTCAAACCCGGTTCCAATTCGCATGCCCATCGTCAGCCAAGCGGGCGCACCATGCCCGACGCCTGCTCGATCGTCGCACTCTCGCGCAGTTCAAGCACCTCATAGCGCGTCGTGCGGCTGCCGAACGTCACCTCGATGATATCGCCCACCTTGACCTTTGCCGCGGGCTTTGCTTCCCTGCCGTTGAGCAGCACGCGATCCCCGTCGCAGGCCTGCGCGGCGACCGTGCGGCGCTTGATGATGCGCGACACCTTCAAAAACTTATCCAAACGCATAAAATTCCCGTTTCCAGCCTTTCCGTCGTTTTTTTCCTTGCGGGACACGCAATCCCGCATGCAAAAACGGCGTGTCACGAAAGGATGCCTCTCGCCCACGCCGCCTTTGCACGCGCTCTTTGACAGGCAGAGCGCACGCTCCAATGTATTAAAGAGCGTCTTTGAAGTTTTTCCCGGCCTTGAACACGGGAGATTTGGAAGCTGCAATCGTGATCTCCTCACCGGTGGAGGGATTGCGGCCCTTGTGTGCAGCGCGCTCGCGCACCTCAAAGCTGCCGAAGCCGACGATCTGGACGCGGTCGCCCGCCTTCAATGCATCGGTCACCGTCTCAACAAAAGCAGCCAGGCACTTCTCGGCGTCCTTCTTGCTGACGTCGGCATTCTTCGCAATTGCGGCAACGAGTTCGTTTTTGTTCATTGACTTGTCTCCTCTTTTCCCATATTGCTTTTTTTCCGCTTGACGCGGACAACAGCATGCAACGGTATTCTACACTAAAAACCCCGTACATGCAAAGTTTTTTGCGAAATATTTGGTCTTTTTTATCCAAAGATGCGTTTCACTACCGCACCCGTGTCAACCTGCCCCTGCGCGCGCTCCTGACGGGCGTATTCCGCGCAGAATTCGTCGCAGCGCGCCGCCAGTTCCATCTCCAGATTGACGCCGCGGCGCCTTGCCAGCGCATCCAGCCAGAACGCGCAGGCGCAAAGCGCGCGCGCATCGGATGCGCCTTCCAGCGCCCGGCGCGCCGCCTGCACGCACGTTTCCTCCGCTTCGTCCAGCCCGCTGCGCTTTTGCAGCTTCTGCACGCGCATGAGCGACGGCATCGCACGCGGCACGTCCGCCAGCGTCTGGGAAACGCTTACAAAGCCCTTTTCCTCGTTCTTTAGTTCTTCCCAGTTTTTGCCGTCGTATACATCGCAGAACACGCGCGGATGGCGATGGATCATCTTTTCGCATACGGCGCTTGTCACGTCGCGGATGTCGTACTCGCCCTGCTGTGCGGCAATCGAGGCGTGAAAGACAATCTGCAGCAAAAGATCGCCCAGCTCCTCGATCGACGCGCCCTCGTCCCCGCGGCGAATCGCATCAAGCGCCTCGTAGGCCTCCTCGATCAGATACGGCTCGATGGACTGATGCGTCTGCGCGCCGTCCCACGGACAGCCGCCCGGCGCGCGCAGGCGCTCCACCACGCGGCACAATTCCGCAAAGCCGAAGCGGGAAAGGCCCTCCAGTCGCGCGATACAGGGCACGTAGACCGCCGCGGCATGATCGATGCCCGCCACGCGGTCCAGCGCATACAGCGGCACGGCGCACGCCGTCTCCCCGCGCAGAAGGAATACCGTATGCGCATCCGGATAGAACTCCTGCAAACGGATTTTCACTTCGCCCGCGCAGAGCCTGTCCTTTAATTCCGAAACAAGAAGCGGCGCCGTCACGTCGGGCGTACAGTCGGCAATCTGCGCCGCGCAGCAGCGCTGCCAGCGCCCGTGCGCATGCGCGTTTTCCCCATGCTGCAGCCCCTGTCCCGCAAGCAGCGAATCCTGCGAAACGCCAAAGAGCCAGACATCCACCACGCCGCGCGCGGCAAGCCGGCAAAGCGTCTCATCCGACGGGTCCGCCGCGCCCGGCACCGCATAGACGACGTCGTCCTGCGCGGCCGCCTCAATGACCGCATCCGCCGCAAGGCGGTTGAGCGTATCAAAATCCGCGCTTTGCTCATACAGCGCGTCGAGACTTTCATACGCCATGCCCTCGCGCTGCATCCAGCGCACGACGTCATGCCGCGCCGTGCGCACAATCCGCCTGCCCGCGGCGCGCAGCGCCTCCGCGCCCGCAAGCGTCAAATATTTTTCGTCTGCCGGTCCAAGTCCGACGACCGTGATACTTCCCATGCTCTTTTCTCCTCCCGCAGCAGCGCCGGCATGCAGACGGCGGCATACACCGCCGCGCCAGCCAGTACCAGGATACACAAGCCCAGTGTACCATATCCGACACGCGGTTGCAAAATGTTCAGCACGCCCGTCATCAGCGCCGCGCCCACGCCGCCCGTCATCAACGCGCCAAAGGGCAGTACGCCTGCGCCGCAGCGCCTGCGCACGCACAAAAGCGCCAGAATACAGCTGACGCACGCGCCGCCCACGCTTGCATACGCATACCCGGCCACGCCAAAATGCGGCAGCAGGAAAAAGGCCGCAATCGTCCGAATGCAGGCGCACAGCACCTGGATGCCCGCGCTGCGGCGCACCAGCCCCATGCCCTGCAAAATGCCCGCCGCCGCAATTGCGACGCAGTGTACGACGGCGCTGACCGCGCCGATTTGCAGCAGTTTCCCGGCAAGCGCAAGCTGCGCCTCGCCCGCGCCGGGATACAGCACGCGCATCGTCTGCTCCGCCACAAGATACAGGCCGCATCCTGCCCCGGCGGCAAACAGCGTCGCCACAAAGAGCCCCTGCCGCGCACGGCGACGCAGCAGGCGCACCGACGTCTGCGCCGCAATATTGGGCATCAGCGCCGATGCAAGCGCCGCCGTCAGCAGAATCGGCAGCGTGGAGACCGTCGACACCATCCCCGTCAGCACGCCGTAGTCGGAAAAGGCCTGCGCGGCGGACACGCCCGCAAGCGCCATGCGCGGCACGAGCATCATGCTCTCCAGCATCGAGGAAATGGGCATGACGCACATGCCGAACGTCAGCGGCATGGCAAGATGCAAAAGCCGCGTCGCCGTCTGCGCGTCGTACGCCGCGCCACGGACGCGCCCCATCAGAAGGTGAACCGTCGCGACGCCCGCAATCTGCGACGCGGTCATGCCCAGCATCGCGCCCGCTGCACCCATGCCCTCTCCAAGCGGCAGCAGCAGATGCGCAAAAAACAGCCCCGCCGCCATGCGCACGCACTGCTCGACAACCTGGCAGACGGCAACCGCGCTCATGCGCTGCATACCCTGAAACCGCGCCCGATACGCCGCCATCCATGCGCCAAGCAAGAGGGACGCCGCCATGGCGACAATCGCAGGTTCGGCCTGCGGACAGGATAAAAGGCGCGCGATTGTCCCTGCAAAACACGCCGTCAAAAGCGCCGCTACCGCGCCCAGCGTCACAAGCAGCCGGCGCGATGCGGCAAACACCGCCTTTGCACCCCGTTCATCGCCCGCTGCCAGGCGCTTTGCGCAAAGCTGCGCCGCCGCCACGGGAATGCCCGCCGTCGTCAGCGCCCCCGCAAGCGCATAGACGTGAAACGCGCTCATATACACGCCCATCTGCTGCGTACCGATCATTGCCGTCAGCGGAATACGATACGCCACGCCGATGATCTTAACAAAAAGCGCCGCAATGGCAAGCACCGCCGCGCCGCGCACAAAAGTCTGATTTCGCCTGTTCTGCATCCATATCCCCCCGTTTAGAGACTATGACAGGCAGATCGTTCTCATGCAGGGGAAATCCCCCCTACCCTGATGCGGCAGGACAAAAAAGAACCCGGCGGATCAAAAACACGCGGACGCGACACCTTTTTACGACGCGCAAAAACACACAGGTGCGGCACGGCCTGTAAAAAAGAAGCGGCGGGCGCGGTGGCACAGATAAGGCAAAACCATGCGACCCAGAAAAGTACAGGCATAACGGCGCACAAAAGCGCATGCGGCGAAAAAAACGGAAAGCGGGCACAGGTATGTGGAAGAAAGCCGCGCACGTGCGAAGGCGCATGGGGATGGCGCATCCAAACACGCGGGCAGGCTTTACAGGGCAAAGAGTGCCGTGGAAGGCGATACTGCGCGGGAACAGAAAAAGCGGAAGCATGCGGCGATTGGCGGCGCGCAAAAGCACGCGGGTGCGGCCCTTTTTACGGCGCACAAAAACACGCGGGTGCGGCAAGGCCTGCAAAAAAGAAACGGCGGACGCGGCGGCACAGATAAGATAAAACCATGCG